>NZ_JAMYOY010000009.1:0-213804 GCF_040320115.1 Mesorhizobium sp. M0802 | reverse complement strand
TAGCCAGATTCGGGTTGCTCGAAGCGGTCGGGTTGCTGGGGTTGGCGGCTGGATTGGTTCCAACGCCGACATTTACGTCGGTACCAAACCCGGTGACGACACCGACATTGGCGCTGCCGGTTCCGATGGAAGCAGTCGCTCCGCCAGTGTCGCCGACGGAGGCTGCGGCATTTGCCCCAGAACCGCCTAGGGACACGCTAGCCGTAGCGCCGCTGTTGCCGCCCACATTAGCGCTGGCGCCTCCGCTGCCGACGGATACCCCGCCGACGCCTCCGACACTAATTCCAGCTGCTGTCGCTGGCATGCAAAGAATTGCGAGAACAGATCCGGCAGTCAGACTGCCCATAAGAATTTCAAAAATTCTTGCCATAGTACGCCTCCTTGTTGCCCTTCAAAGGATGGGACATTTTTGGGCATTTACGGACCCGATAGTGACGCACTAGAGTTTAAAAACAAGCTAACGGCCCGCGAAAGATGCTTCTTGGGTCATTACTTGGTCATTAGCAATAGTCAGATATAGCAAAATTTTACTTTTACTTGGACGTGATTCCTCTACTTGTCATTCAATATCCTTGCCTAAGCACCCCACCGCCAATAATATTGTGCGGTGCAACAAGATTCAGAGATTGACCATGCGACGATCAGTAAGCGGCTAATACCGCCGATCTGACATACAATGCTATATTAGCTCCTCTTGACGAACCCGACCGGCGGGCCGAATCAGAATCCCGTCAGCGCAACCCTGCAAAATCGCACTGGTCTGCCTGAAGCATCGCGACGATGGCCGACGATTTCTTTAGGAGATTTGAATGTCGCACAACGTGCTGCCCACCAAGCCGACGGCCGCGCTGAGCTCCGCGCAGTCACCGGTCTTGGCTACGGCCGGATCTATGATCAAAGCCCTGAGCCGGAGCCATCCGGGGTCCACGCCTGCCGCCCCGTATTTATTGTCACCAAAAGGGGAACAACGGCAGCTCGGCCGTGTTGGGCCAGTTAAGCAATATTGCAGGAGCACAACATGCATTTCGTCAAAGCGCTTTTAGCTGCGATCGCCATCGGTCTCATCAGCCCGGGGGCAATGGCTCAGACCGCGACGACGTCCCCGCAGGAATTTGTCAAAGCAGCTGCGAGTTCAGACATGTTCGAGATCCAGTCGAGTGAGTTGGCGCTGCGGAAATCGAAGACATCACGAGTGAAGGAATTCGCTCGCATGCTGATCAAGGACCACACGACTTCTTCCAAGCGGCTCATTGCGGCGGCAAAGAAGGACGACGTCGCAGTGGCGCCGGAGATGACAAGCAAGCATGCTGCCCAATTGGAAGCGTTGAGCAACGACAGCAGCGGGGCGTTCGATAACGCCTATATCGACGCCCAGGTGGCAGCGCACCAGGAAGCCCTGACGCTGATGACCTCCTATGCAGAAAACGGTCAGGCAAAACATCTGGCGGCTCATGCGAAAAAGACCGCGCCGGTGATCCGGCAGCATTTCAAACATGCCCAGCAACTGAGCAAGAGCGGTTCTCAGGGCTGAGTGGATCTGGCCACGACGTTGGTTCTTCGCGGCGCTGTGGAGTCTGTGGCCAACACTGCCTCCGCCCTCAGGGACGCTGCAACCTTTAAGCGGTGGTCGATGCAGGAACTCTAAAGGTGCGTCGCTCAGGTAGTCCGCCGTGCAAGCACCAGCGTCGTCGAAGTTGCCAAACGAACAGGAGACCTGACATGCCAAAGCAAAACGAGACCTCGCATTCGAGACGAAGTGACTTCGCCAATGATGAACCCATTCGCCCGGAGGATGCCGCCGTGTTGGACAGCCCCGTGGGCCACGAAGACAGGCACGGCGCGGAGCCAGGTTTCGTGGGAGCCGACGATGTCGACCAGCCGCTCGGCGCAAGGCCCCGCAGCGAAATTACCGGTCGTCATGATGAAGGGGGAGGCGCCAATGAGACGATGGACGGCTTAATCGAAACCGAGGAACTGACCCGCAGCTAAGCCGAGGACATACCAACCGGTGACAATGATGAGGACGAGGAAGACATCCCTGTCTTCGAAAGAGGCCGAAGCAACACCGACCTCTGAGCGGCGCCAAGTTTGAACCCACGGTGAGGAACATGACAATGAGCACATTCGGACTTCGGATTGTGTCTTTGGGGCTCCGGGCTTTTTTGGGGCTGGGGGCCTCGCTGATTTTGGGCGCCCAGGCATCTGCGCAGACAAGTCAGCCGGCTCAACAATCCGGCGACTCATCGCAAACAGGCAAGCACGATCGTCTGCCGGCGCAAGGATCGTCGCCGACCGCCAAGGATGATGTCGGCGTTGACGTCTCGCTCGGCCGGCCGGAGGTGAAGCAACAGGTTGCAAGACATCTAGGAGTGGCTGAGACCGAGTTGCCACTGGCGGTGCATGTGCCGATCGCGCTCGCTTCGCAAGTCTGCGGGCAAGAGGTATTTACCGCCCGCGCCAATGTAAACCGAAGCTGCACCGCGACGAAGTTCATTCCGGAAATCGCCGAGGCGGCACGCAACCATCCACAAACCTCCGCGGTACCGGAGCAGTAGCATCGAAATGTCCGAACCCGGCGCGACGGTCGCGCCATGCTTACCCTAGGATAGCGCTCCAACCCGGCGTAAATCAGCCCCACCGCCGTCTGTTGGCGGCATACATGATGGCGTTCGCCGCCGTCTCTTAACCAATGTGAATGCTGTCGCTCCGCAGCCACGCTACGAGATCCTGTCCGAAGCGGAGGCAGGCAGATGCCACTGGATTCCCTGATCGATCAATATGTGAGCAGCCGCAAGCGGCGGGGTCTTTTGTCGACACGGCATGCTCTCGAGGCGTTGAAAGAGGCCCTTCCGGCGCTGTCGATCGGCGAAAGCCATCTTGTCAATATGATCGCCGAGCGAGCGCTCGCCTTTGGCCTCGCCATCCACTTCGATCATTCGGGCGAGAATGCCGGGTAAGACATCCACGAGAGCGTCTGCTGATGCCACAGGACGAGGAACTCGGTGTCGCGTAGTTCCATCTTCATTGCCTGGCGGTCGGGCAAAGATTCCGAGGCTGCTCCCATCCGTGTTCTGGGCGGGTGGTGAAAGTCGCCGGAGCGATGCCACGGCGTGCGCCGAGCCCACCCCGGCATTGGACAAGCTCCCTCAGCTTTCGCCAGCTGGAGCTTACTTCTACTCACAGCAGCCCTAGCGAGGCTCGATGGGCCTTCGCGTACGGCGGTTTCGGAACTTTTGCTCCAGCGGGCGGTTGGGGCCGGCGAATTGAGGTTGAAAGGAGAAGATGATGACGGACAATAAAACCGAGCGTGATTTTCGCCACAGGAACCGGGTCTCGTCCAACGAACGCAACGAAGTCGAGCATTTTGCCCAGCAGAACGGCATCACGCCTGAGCAGGTGATGGAGCTCATCAAAGCCGCCGGGAATGACCGCGCCTCGTTGACCGCGGCTGCGAAGGAATTGAAATCAGTTTCCCGGGGCGGCTCGCTTACGGCATGAATCCGTCGCTACCGAAGAGGATCATGAACCTTCGAGAGTTTGAGTGTAGCATCATCCTGACGCACACGCGGAGCAGATCGAGCGTGAAAGTGACAATTCTACCCCTGCCCAACATGCGGAAAGCGCTGGAGGTTCGGGGCTGCGCAGATCGGCTATCGTCACCCCGAACCATAATCCACTCGAACGCGAGTCCTGGACGCACGGCGGACCGAGCCTACTTCCTGCCGTCGTTCAACAATAATCCCGCGCCGCAGTCAGCCAGCGAGATCGCCGTCGCCTGCCGGACGCGTGTCGGCTTCCAAACTGACAAACGCACCGCCTTTGTAGCGACGCTTTCCAGCCACGATCAGCTGCGCAGCTTTGCCGCGCTTGCTGCGCACCAATAAATTCCATCTCCTTCCCTCACACTGATCTTGCTCAGCGGTCGTTTTGCCGCTGCGGTAGGCGCTGTCCATCCGCTTCGATCGCGGTGGCGCCCAGTATCAACGCTGCCAGATCAAACCGCACAATCAGCACCTCAAAGCTGATCAGCAGAAGCAGCAGTGAATCAGGACCTCGTCGATCAGAGGCGGAAAGCCCAACTAAGAAAACCGCCGGCGGTGCCGATCTCGAAGAAATTCTAGCCCGCACGGCCGCATCGCGATATAGGGTTCAGCACAGCTCCAGCGGTACCGAGACGATCGACCCCTGCCCGCTCGGCGCCCCTCGGCCACGTCAATGACCAGCACGCGCAGCATGGTCAGCTGGCTTAGCCTTCATGGCGCAGATCGGCCACGGTCCGTCTCTTTCGGCTATGAAAACGTCACTCTGCTTTGCTAAACGCGGTGCTGGACCGGTTACCAAGCGTCAGATCTGTAGCATCACCTTGCCGGCCTCGATTCTCACCGGATAGATCGCGAGATTGACGCAGACCCGGCGCGCCCTTGGCCTGGCCGGCCGCAATTGAAGCGGCCAATATGCTTCAAGGCATTCGATGACGTCGTCGATCACCAGCCCTTCGGCCGCATGCGCCTTCTCATGCGTACAATATCCGTCGGTGGCGAAGAACTCGTCATTGGGCGAGCGGCAAACCGCGAAGCTGCGGCCGCGAGGATCGAAGCAGATGACATCCTCTTTCGAGATGTCGTCCACCGCGCACGCTTCATCCAGTCAGCCATCTCCGGCTCCGGCAAAATTCGCTATCGCTATTCAGCGGCCGCCGACATATCCACCTGGTGAAATTCGCCGCGATAGGGTCTGGCTGTCGGCGGCAATTTCCGCTCGAGATAAAAATCCTCATATTTCAGCTGTCGAAGCAGCACCGGCCAGACCTCGCGATAGGCATGCCACATCGACGGGTTCGGCACCGGCAGGTCGTGCTTGATCAGCTCGTGCAGTCTTGGCAGCGCATGATAGGGCACCATCGGGAACATATGGTGTTCGACATGGTAATTCATGTTCCAGTAGATGAAGCGGCTGACCGGGTTCATGTAGACGGTGCGCGTGTTCAGCCGGTGGTCGACGACATTGTCGGCCAGGCCGATATGCTGCAGCAACCCTGTCAGCACCATGTGCCAGCTGCCATAGAGGCGCGGCAGGCCGATCAGCACCAGCGGCAGCAGTGACCACGTGAACAACGCCAGCCCGACTGTCGCCGCATAGATGGCGACATGCCAGCGCGCAGCGATCACCGCCTTGTGCTGCTCCATCTCGGGGATATAGCTCTTCTCTTCATCGGACAGCTTGCCGAACGCCTGGCGCACCAGCGTCGGCAGCGAATAGCGGAAATCGAGAATACCGGTGAAGGCGAGCGCCGCCCGCAGCAGATCTGGGGGGCGCATGACGGCGATTTCGGCATCGCGGCCGACGATGATGGTATCGGTGTGATGGCGGGCATGGCTCCAGCGCCATTGCACTGGGTTGCGCATCAGCATGAAGCTTGAGATCTGGTAGACGACATCGTTCATCCAGCGCGTCCGGAACGCGGTGCCGTGGCCGCATTCGTGCCAGCGCGAGTCGCTCGACGAGCCGTAAAGCACGCCATAGACGAACAGGAACGGCACCACCCACCACGTGCCCCAGAACCATACGATGCCGGCGGCCGACACCAGGATCGCCGCGACCCAGATGATCGTGTCGCGGATCGCCGGCCCGTCGGAGCGTTGCATCAACTCCTTGATCGCCTTGCGCGGGACATCGGTGTGATACCATTCGGCCGAAGCCAATCCGGTCTCGATCGCCCGGCGGGTGCTTTCACCGACCAGGCTGTAGTCACGCTTCCTGCTTGCCGTCATCGTCATCTCCGCTTTCCCGACTGCGCTCCGCAAGGGCCGCCTGGGGCCGGCCGGGCCGCGCCTGCTTCCGTATTCCGGCGCACTTCTCGCCCGCCGCGGCAACCGATCGTGCGTTTCAAGCCGGTCCCGCCTGCAGTCTCGCAAAAGCGCCCGACAGCGCAGGGTAGTCCTGTTGCGGCTGCCGGGCGATCGACGCTATCCTCGCTTCCGCTTGGGCGATCTGGCCGGCACCGTCGAGCACCCGGAACACGGCGTCATAGGAGCGGCTTTCGCCATGGTCCAGCCAGATCATCTCGCCCCGTTCGCGCGCGGCGAGATTGCCGAGAACATGATGCGTCGAGGGTTCGATTCCCAACGCATATAGGCCTGCCTGGAAGTTCTGCCACTGATAGGTGCAGGGCAGCTGATCCTTGCGGGTAACGACTTCGAAGCCGAGGCCCAGGTGGTCATTGACGACGGCCACCGGCACCTCGCCCGCCGCATCGGCGCCAAGCTCGTGCTCCCAGACCTGCTCGCTGAATCCCAACTGCGGCGCCGGCACGGTTCGGTAGCCGACTTTCTGCGCCTCGTAGCGTTCGCCGGCGTGCGCCGCCCAGACGACATCCCGGATCGGCGCCAGGTAACGCGAACCCTCGTCGAGCAGGGGATGGCTGACGTTGACGTGATAGAAATACATGTGCGGCGTGCGGCTGAAACCATGATTGACGACGCGGTCCGACAGCCGGATCTCGGTGCCGCCGACATCGGCCTCGATGCGGCGCAGCAAATGGAGATCCTCGCCGAACACGGTTGCCTGCTGGACAATGCCTTCCGCCCACAGCACGCAGCGGTCGCCGTCCCAGGCCTCGCCGTAGCCGGTCAGCCGCGCCGGCACGGTGCCGATGCGGCCATGCAGCGAGTGCAATACCCGCTTGCGCCCCGGATAATTGTAGCTTTCGGCCGGCACGTCTTGCCGGCCCAGTATATGGTCGAGGCCGCAGGTGACGAGCAGCCCCGAGAACGACCGGCCAAAGGCGAAACCGTCCTCCCCTTCATGCTCGTGCAGTCCGGGGTGGCGAAAGCCGCTCGGCGAATGCCAGCCGATCGCCTGGCCCCGGAAGTCGCAATCGGCGATATCGAGCGCCCGGTCGACCAGCGCCGTGAAGCGCAGGCCGGAGCCGGTGCGGAACTCGAGCATCCGGATGCCGCGCTCCACGCCGTCGCCGAGCGTCATCAGCCGCACGCCGGCAAACTGCGACAGCATGCCGGACCGCTCGGCCACCTGCCTTCGCGACAGCGTCTTGCCGTAAAGCTCTACCATGCGACGTCCTTCACTTTGCCCTCGCCTCCTTGAGCAAGGCCGACATGTCGGCGCCGGTGATGATGCTTTCCACCGTCAACAGGTCGGTGTCGGCGACCGTCTGTTCCGCGACGATTTCGCCGCGGCGCATGACGATGATGCGGTCGGCGACCTGGAACACGTGGTGGATGTTGTGGGTGATGAGCAGCACCGAGTGGCCGGCGTCGCGCACCTCCTTGACGAAGCGCAGCACGCCGTGGGTTTCCTCGACGCCAAGATTGTTGGTCGGCTCGTCGAGTATGATCACCTTGGCGGCGAACTGCATGGCGCGCGAGATCGCGATCGATTGCCGCTCACCGCCCGAGAGGGTGCTCACCAGCGCATCTGCATCGAGCTTTTTCGAAATGCCGACCCGCTTCAGCAGCGCCGAGGCGGCGTTGCGAAGCTTGGCGAGATCGAGCGGCGCGAACACGCCGAGCCAACCGAAATTGACCGGCTCCCGGCCCAGGAAAAGATTGCGCGCGATGCTGAGGTCCGGCGCGAGCGATGTGTCCTGATGGATGGTCTCGATGCCGAGGTCCATCGCGTCGCGCGTCGAGCGGATCGATGCCTTCTCGCCGCGCACGAAGATGTCGCCGTGGTCGGCCGTGAAGACGCCGGAGATCGCTTTGATCAGCGTCGATTTCCCGGCGCCATTGTCGCCGAGCAGGGCAACCACCTCGCCTTCGTTGAGGGTGAACGAGGCGTTCTTCAGCGCACGCACGTTGCCGAAGGACTTTTGCAGGTCTTGCAGACGCAGCACTTCCATCGTCAGCTCCTTGCGGCGTTCTTCTGCAGCAAAGCGTGCAGGATGAGCATGGCGAGGATGATGACGCCGACGAAGATGTTGTATGCCAAGCCCGGCACGCCGATCAGCACGATGCCGTTGCGGATGGCGCGCAGCATCAGCGCGCCGACGATGGTGCCGAGGATGGTGCCGCGCCCGCCAGTGAGCGCCGTGCCGCCGACCACCACCATGGCGATCACTTCGAGTTCGTAGCCGGTGCCGGCCACCGGCGAGGCGGCCGAAATCCGGAACGCGCTGATCATGCCGGCCAGCCCGGCCACCACCGAGGTCAGGATGAACAGCCAGATCTTGACCGCGTCGGCCGGCACGCCGCGCGCCACCGCTGCGTTGCGGTTGCTGCCGATGGCGCTGATCCAGTTGCCGAGCTTCGCGTAGCGCAGGATGTAAATCGCCAGCAGCGACAGGCCGATGAACCACCAAAGCGAGGTGTAGAACCGGAACGAGCCTACATTGAAGCTGCCGGCAAGCAGCGTGACGAAGAAGCCGGGCTGGTCCCACGACTTCAGGGGGAATCCCTGCGTGATGTAGAGCGCCGCGCCGCGCACGACGAGCAGCATCGACAGCGTGACCAGGAACGAGGAAATGCCGATCTTGGTGACGATCAGCCCGTTGATGGCGCCGATCGCGATGCACAGCACAAGCCCGGCCAGGAGGGCGACGCCGATGTCGATACCGCCATTCTGCACCAGCAGCATCACCACGACGGGCGCAAGGCCGAACACGGCGCCGACCGACAGATCGAACTCGCCCGCCGTCAGCAGCAGCGTCATGCCGAGAGCGATGATGCCGAGCTCGGGCAGGAACGCCATCATGTTGGATATGTTGAGCGGCGACAGGAAGTTGCCGTCGGCGATGGCGAACACCACGAGCAGCACGATAAGGATGATGAGCGAGGAGAATTGCGGCGAACGCAGCAGCGCAGACCTGCCCTTCGCTCGCTGCGTGTCGTCGTCTGCTGTGATTGCCATATCTGTCAGGACCATGCGTTTCGTCCGGCGCCCGCCATTTCGGGGCGGGCGCCGATTGTCGTCACTTGTTGTAGAGTTTCAGGATCGGCTCGACGCTCGAGGCGTCGTAGAGGCTGAATGTGTGAATGTCGTAGCCGATCGGCTCGCCAGAGGCCGCAAGCCCGAGCAGCGCCACCGGCATGAAGCCCTGCGCCGACGGGTACTGCCAGGCCGCAGCATTGACGAAGCCGGACTTGACCGCCTCGGCCGTCTCCTTTGAGTTGCCCCAGCCGACGACCGGGACCTTGCCGGCCGACACACCGGCCCCGTCGAAGACGCGTTTGATGCTTGCTGCCACGGAATCGCCGAGTGCAATGATTGCCGGCGGATTGTTGGCGACCATGTAGTCGGTCATCTTGGCGATGATGCCGGCCGGGTCGGTGCCGCAATCGACCACGTCGTACTTGATGCCGAGCGGATCGAAGACGCTGGCGATGCCCTCGGTCTCGAGCTGCTGGTAGCTGGCGCCCGGCACTTCGACCGGCAGGAACACCTTGTCGCCCTGCTTCACCATCTTGTGGTCGACGAGATACTTGGCCCAGATGACGCCCGCTTCCCTGAGGTCGGCCCCGACATAGGCCTGCCGCCCGGTCGCCGGATCGTCGGTGTTGAAGAACACGATCGGTATGCCGGCGGCCTTGGCGGCCTTCACCTCCTCCGTCCACAGGCCGGGCTGAGCCGAGGTGGTGGCGATGCCGTCCGGCTTGGCGGCGAGCGCCGAGTTGAAAGCCTCCTTCTGCGCCGCCATGTCGCCGCCGCTGAACGAGATCTTGCAGGTCACCTTGAGCTGGTCGCAGGCCTTGGTCGCGCCGGCATTCCAGTCGATCCAGAACGCGTCCGAAGGGCCACCATGCGACAGCAGATAGAAGGTCTTCTGGCCGGCCTGGGCGAATGCCGGCAGGCTCAAGGAGACCCCGGCTACCAGCGTTGCCGCGGCAGCCACTTTCAATGCGAATTTCAACATTCATTCCTCCCTTGGTTGGAGTTGCGACCGCCATGCGCCGGCGGCGCAACCGGCGCTCACAGGCCGTTGGCGCGGAACTTCCCATCGAGGAATTTCTTCGCGCGCGGCACGTCGTCTTCAGAGAGATGCTCGATGATGACCGGGATGTTTGGGTGCTTTTCCGCCAGCCGCTGCAGATAGAGATCGTAATTCAGCGATCCCAGCCCGGGCGCCGGCAGCTCGATCTCGCCGACGCCGCGGAACGTGTGGCTCTCCATCGCATCCTCGTCGCCGATGTCGGCATGCTTTTCCGACTTGTCGCTGCCCGAACGCTTGACGTCCTTGGCATGCGCGATCTTGATCTTGTCGGTCAGCGTGTCGAACACCTGGTTGAGGATCTGGTCCATTTTGTCGATATTGTGGGTCTCGAAATAGTTGGTCGGATCCATCAACAGGCCGAGGCCGGGATGGTCGACCTGGGCGAACATCTTCACCGTCTCCTCGACCGAACCGACGACATTGTTGACATAGGTTTCGAGCAGGAACACCGCCCCATGGTCGTAAGCCGTCTGGGCAAGCTCCGAGATCACCTTGCGGCATTCCTCGAATCCTTCCTCGGTCTTGTTCTTGGGGTGATGCACCCAGTCGGATTCGGTGTTGTAGGTGCCGGTCTCCGAGATCACGTAGGGCGAGCCGAAGGCGCGCGCATTGCGGATGATTTCCTTGAGATAGCCGACGCGCTTGTCGCGCTCGACTTTATCGGGGTGGATAATGTTGGTGTAGCCCGACACGCAGCAGATCGGCAGGTTGTTGTCGCGGAAGACGTCGCGCACCTGCTTGGCCTTTTCCTCAGTGATCTGCCCGGCCGACAGATCGATATCCCTGAAATGCAGGTCGAGCTGCACCGTGTTGAAACCGAGCCCGCGGATCTTCTTTGCCGTCTCTTCGAGCCCGTACGGGAAATAGCCCGTGAAAATACCTGCCTGCATCATGATGTGAACTCCTCCCTGTAAGCGATTCAGTTGGCTGATTTTATCGAGATTTCGGAAAGCTTGACGGTGCGGCCCTCGTCGATCGAGCGATAGCCGGCTTCGACCAGCGCCATCGTCTTGACGTTGTCGGCCACCGATAATGCCGGCGGCGCGCCTGTCTTCACCGCATGCTGCAATTGCTCCATCACGCCGATGAAGGCATGCGGGAACCACATCGTGTCCCAGCTCGGGCTGACCCATTCGCCGCCGGTCGTCTCGGTCGAGCCATAGGTCAGCGTCGAGGCCACGCCTTTCGGCCAGCCGATCGTGCCTTTGGCGACACCCTTGGTGCCGTCGACGCGCCAGTTGATGTGCTGGTCGTCCAGATAGCCCTCCTGGCGCGGTCCGGACCAGACATCCTCCAGCGACACGGCGAGCACGCCGGAGGGAAAGCGCAGCGTCGAGACGGTGATGCCGTCGCTATGCTCGAATGTCGTGCGCGGGTCCTTGCGTGTCAGGGTGGTGATTTCCGAGGGATCGCCGAACAGGAAGCGCAGCACGTCGAGATGGTGCACGCTCATATTGGCCAGCGTCAGCCGGTCGTAGTCTTGAAGGAAGGTCTGCCAGTGCGGGATCGCATGCATGTCGATCTGCGCAAAGACGATGTCGCCCAGCGCGCCGCGGTCGATGATCTGCTTCAGCACGCGCATCGACTGGTCGTAGCGCATGTTCTGGTTGACCGAGAGGATCTTGCCGGACTTTGCGGCTTCGTCGCGCAGTTTCACGGCTTCATCGACCGACAGCGCCAGCGGCTTCTGCGCCAGGATCGCCTTGATGTGAGGCTGCTTCAGCGCATGGCGGATCAATGCCGGCTGCTGGTCGGGCGGAAACGCCAGGTCGACGATCTCGACCTCGGAATCCTCGATCAGCTGTTCCGGTGTGTCGTGGACGGTCGGAATGCTCCAGCGTGCAGCTACCTTCTCGGCACTGGCCTTGGTGCGCGAAGCGATGGCGACGACTGGGAAACCGGCCTGCGCATAGGCGGCAAGATGGCATTCGGCCATGATCATGCCGGCGCCGATGCAGCCGATACGGTATTCTTTCGTGCGGACCTTCACGTCCGGCTCGAAGCCTTCGCTCGCCATGTCTTCCTCCCGCAATTCTGTTTTCGCAGCCGCGATCATCTCGCCAACGCGCCTCCGTCCTGCCCGAAATAATGCACCCGGGCCGGCTCGCAGGATATCGCTACCACCGCATCCGGCCTGATGTCGGGCTGGCCGCGCAGCAGCGCCTTCAGCCGCGCCTCTCCGGCGGCGAGCGTTACCACCGTGTAGCCGCCAAGGGGCTCGACCTCGAATACGCGCGCCGGGCGGCCAGCGCCCCCTTCGACCCAGGGCCCGACCTTGATGTCCTCCGGCCTGAGCCCGATTTCGATCGCGTCGGCCGGAGCAGCGCGATCGTCGATGCTGACCGTGCCTTCGGCGGCCTCGAGGCCATCTTCGCCGCGAACGGATTTGAGGATGTTCATCATCGGCGAACCAAGCAGTCGCGCCACATAGGTGTTCGCCGGGCGGTCGTAGATCTCGGACGGGGCGCCGATCTGTCGGATCCTGCCATTCTCCAGAATCGCGATGCGGTCGGCGATCGACATCGCCTCTTCCTGGTCATGGGTGACGTAGATCAGCGTCTTGCCGAGTTCGCGCTGGATGCGCTTGAGCTCGACGCGCGTTTCCTCGCGCAGCCGCGCATCGAGCGCAGAGATCGGGTCGTCCATCAGATAGGCGTTCGGGTCGCGCACCAGGGCGCGGGCTATCGCCACGCGTTGCCGCTCGCCACCGGAAAGCTGCGCCGGCGGCTTGTGCAGAATATGGCCGATGTGGAGCTTGGCGGCCACATCGGCGACACGCGTTTCGATCTGGGCCTCGGCGACCTTGCGCTCGACCAGCGGGAAACGCACATTTTCGCGCGCGCTCATATGCGGGAACAGCGCCAGGTTCTGGAACACCATGGCGACATTGCGCTCGGCCGGCGAGACGGTGTTGACCGGTTTGCCGCCGATCAGGATCTCTCCGGCGTCAGGCGTCTCCAGCCCGAGCACCAGGCGCAGGATTGTCGATTTGCCCGCCAGCGGCGGCCCGAAGAAGCAGAAGAATTCGTTGTCATTGACGGTGAACGAGGCGTCGTCGACGGCGAGCGTCGTGCCGTAACGCTTGCTGACATTGCGAAAGACGATATCGGCCATGTCAACCTGCCTTCATCGCAATGCCGCTGCGGGCATCGAAGACACGCACGGACGATGCCACGGGGGCGACGACGGCAAGCTCGCCGATCGACAGTCCGACAGCATTGTCGAACACCGCCTTCACGGCGGTCTCGCCATCGCCGAGATGGACGATGGTCCTCGCGCCGATCCGCTCGACGAAGCTCACCGGCATGGCGAGGCCCTGCCCGCTCTGCACCAGCGACACCTGTTCGGGCCGGAAGCCGTAAAGCACCTCAGAGCGCGATCCGCGCAAGGTGGCGGCCAGCGCATCCGGCAGCGTCGGCGTGACCCCCAGTGGCCCGAGATCGACCACCAGGCCCCGGTCGCTCTCCGCCGGCCTTCCCTTCAGCAGGTTCATGCCCGGAGCGCCGATGAAGCGGGCGACGAAGACATTGGCTGGATTGTTGTAGACTTCCAGGGGCGTTCCCACCTGCTGCAGCACGCCGTGATCCATGACGGCAATGCGGTCGGCCATGGTCATGGCCTCGAGCTGGTCATGGGTGACGTAGACCATCGTCTGCCTGAACTGGCGCTGCAGCTGCTTGAGCTCGGTCCGCATTACCGCCCGGAAGGCGGCGTCTACATTGGACAGCGGCTCGTCGAGCAGGAAGATGGCCGGCTCCATGATCGCCGAGCGTCCGATTGCCACCCGCTGCAGGATGTTGACCGAGAGCCGGTCGGCCTTGCGGTCGAGCAGCGGCGTCAACTGCAGCAGCTCGGCGACGGCGCCGACGCGGCGGTCGATCTCGGCTGTCGCCGCACCGCGCATCCGCGGCCCGTAGGCAAGGTTCTGGCGCACCGTCATGTGGGTGAAGATGGCGTAGTTCTGGAAAACGAAGCCGACGCCGCGGCGGCCCATGGGCACGCCGGCCATGTCGCGCTCGCCAAACAGGATCTTGCCGCTGGTCGGCTCTTCCATGCCGGCGATCATGTTCATCGTCGTCGACTTGCCGCAGCCCGAAGGCCCGAGCAGCGCCATGAACTCGCCATCGGCGATGTCGAGGTCCATGGTCTTCAGCGCCGTGAACTCGCCAAAGGTCTTGACCAGGTTGCGCAGCTGGATCGCGCTCATGCCGGCACCAGCCTTGCGCGCGCCATGCGCTTCATGGCGAATACGGCAACGATCGAAAGCACGACCAGGATGGCCAGCGCGATCGCCGCCACATAGCCCCAGATCAGGTCCTGCGTCGTGACCTTGTAGATGTAGACGGAGATCGTCTCCGTGGCGACGCCGGGGCCGCCGCCGGTCATGATGTAGAGCGTGTCGAAGATCTTGAAGTTCTCGATGACGCGGATCGCCAGCGCGATGATGACGATCGTCTTCATCTTCGGCAGCACGATGGTGACGAAGCGCTGCCACGGGTTGGCGCCGAGCAGGGTCGCCGCCTTGATCTGGTCCTGCGGCACGCCGACCAGGCCGGCAAGCAGGATCAGGAACATCAGCGGCGTCCACTGCCAGATATCGGCGATGATCACCGCGATCAGCGCCAGTGTGGGGTCAGACAGCCAGGCGATGGTGACGCGGGAACCGCTGAGTGCCGACAGGATGTCGTTCAGCGGCCCGCCCGACTGGAACAGCATGAAGAACATGTAGCCGGCCACCGCCGGAACCACCATCATCGGCATCAGCAGGATCGAATAGAAGACCCGCTTGCCCGGAAAATCGTCCGCGAACAGCGTCGCCAATGCCAGGCCAAGCAGGAATTCGACGGGCACGCACACGACCATGACGATGGCCGTGCGCCTCAGCGCGCTCCAGAAGCGCGCATCGGCGGCAAGGTCGGTGTAGTTGGCGAAGCTGTTCCACATCTCCCATGCGTTCCACCAGCCGAGGCCGGAGAGCGGCGACCAGTCGGTGACGCTGATGTAGAGCTGCATCAGCAGCGGGAAGACGGAGATGAAGAGCACCAAAACCTGCGCCGGCAGCGTCAGCCGGAATCCCAGCCGCGCTCCCTCGTCCCGCAGCGCGGGCTTGCCAAGCGCGGCCTTTGCGTCCTTTGAGACAGTCACGGTCACCGCGCTCATTGCTTGAGCGCGCCGAACGTCAGTCCGCGCACCAGATGGCGCTGGATGGCGATGCCCATGATGACCGGCGGCACCGCGGCGATAAGACCGAGCGCGGCCTTGGCGCCATAGAGCTGCCCGGTCATCGAGGAGGACAGCGAGGCCATGTAGACCGGGATCGTCACCCATTCACGCGTCGTCAGCAGCAGCGCGATCAGATAGTCCGACCAGTTGAGGATGAAGACGAAGAGGGCGGCGCTGGCCAGCGGTGCGCGCATCATCGGCAGCGTGATGCGCGTGAAGACGCGCAGCCGCGAACAACCTTCGACAAGCGCCGCTTCCTCGATCTCGCGCGGCATGTCGTCGAAGAAGGTCTTCATGAGCCAGAAAGCGAACGGCAGGGTGACGATGCCGTAGATCAGGGCCAGGCCAAACCAGCTGTCGGTGAAGTTCAGGAAGGCCCACATGATCATGACCGGGATCATCACCGCCATTGGCGGAAACAGCCTGAGCTGGATCAGCGCCAGCGGCAGGTTCTGGCCGGAGCCGAAACGCGACAGCCCGTAGGCCGCAGCCGTGCCCGCCGACATTGCGATCGCCGTGCCGAACACCGAAGACAGCAGCGACGACAGGATCGGCTTCAGCGCGGTGCGGTCGAGCGCCACGATCAGATTGTTGTTGGACTCGCCGAAGACGAACTGGAAATTGCCGAGCGTCGGGTTCTTCGGCCACCATGTCAGGTCGGCGCCGGTCGCCGACCATTCGGCGATCGGCTTGAAGGCCATCGACACCATCCACAGGATCGGTACCAGCGTCACCGCCATCGCCGCGAAGATCGCGGCGTAGCGGAATATCTCGAAGGGGACGGAACGGTTCATCTGGCTGCTTTGCTGGTGGCGTTGACTGCGGCGGGGAGGAACAGATGCTCCTCCCCTCCAGCGCTGATCCAGGGAGACGGATCAGCTGATCGGGTCGAGAACCGTCGGCCAGGCCTCCTTGTTCGTCCTGATGGCTTCGAGCAATTTGTCCTCGCCGATGCGGCGGGCGATCTTCTTCCACTCCGCTTCCGTGTCGGCCATCGCCTGTTCCGCTGTCTTGGCCTTGGTCAGCGACGCCATCAGGTTTTCGTCCAATGCGTTGTGGAAGGCGGTGGCGCCGGGATAGTTGATCGTCGGCACCGTGCGGGCGACGGTCTCGCGCACCACGTCGATGTGGTAGGCGTGGTAGGTCTGGCGCACCAGCGGATCGGAGAAATCCGAGAGCCGGAACGGATCGAGATAGCCGCCCGGATTGGCGCTCATCCAGGCATAGATGCGGGCGGAGCCCAGCCACTGCAGCAAAAGGTAGGCGACCTCCTGGTTTTTCGACTGCGACGAGACCATGCCGGTCAGCGAGAACCACAGCACGGAACGGCTGATCAGCTTGCCGTCGACTTCGCGGCCGGGCGGCAGCATCGAGCCGATCTTGCCGGTGACGGCAGAATCCTTGTTGCCGGCATTGTCGAGGAATTTCGGCAGGTTCGAGAAGGCGCAGGTCATCGCCGCGCCGCCCTTGGCGAAATTTCCATACTGCTCCGGCCAGCCCCAGGAGATCGCGTCCGGCGAGTGATGAACCAGCGAGCCGACATATTCGTTGGTGGCGGCAATGCCGTGCTCGGAATTGATCAGCGGCTTGCCGTCGTCGCCGAACAGGAACTGGTTGGGCGATGCCATCGAGACATAGCGCTGATACCAGTTGGTGTAGCCCCAGCCCTGGTTGCGCAGGTCGGTGGAGCCGAACAGGCCCTTGTCGGGCCGCTGGAAGAAGCCCGCGATGTCACTGTGCTGCTTCCAGGTCTTCGGCGGCGCCAGATCGTAGCCGAATTTGTCCTTGAACGCCTTCTGCTCGGCAGCGTCGCCGAACAGGTCGGTGCGGTAGACCCAGGTCTGGAAGTCGCCGTCCAGCGACACGCCATAGTTGGACCCGCGATATTTGTTGAGCAGCGACACGCCCTTGGCGCCGTCGACATAGCCGGTCTTGGGATCGTCCCATTCGGGCTTGTACTGGGCGACGAAGTCGTCGAGCTTGGCGATGCCGCCGGTCTCGGCAAGGTCGCCGAGGCGGTTCCATTCCGTCGAGTAGATGTCATAGGCCCCACCCTTGGTGGAGATGTCCTGCATCGTCTTGGTGAATTCCTGGCCGTTCGGCAGGCCGACGATCTCGATCTGGATGCCGGTTTCCTTTTCCCACAGCTCCTTGATCGACGGCGCACCCGCAGGGAAAGGCTGTGTGAGTTGGCCAATCGAGCCATCCGACAGGCCAAGCACGATCTTGGCCGGTGCCTTGCCAGCTCCCTTCAAGGCCTTGGCCGCCTCAACGGCACGGGCTTCCGGCGTGTCGGCGCCATATTGATAGCGCTCGGCGCCCTCGAAACCGGTGGGACCGCCTACCATGCCTGGCGCCAGCGCGTCGGCCGCAACGGCACGGCCGGGACGGATGAATTGCGGTGCGATACCGGCCGCAGCCACGAACGCCGCCGCCTTCCCTCCGGACGCCAACAAGCCGCGTCGCGATATGCGGATCAAATCAGACATTGGAATTCCTCCCTCAGGGCCGATGTTTCCTCCACGAGCCCGTTGAGGGATATTGACGGCAGCACCGGAAGGCTGTCAACATCATAAATACTCAAAATACATCGTAACACCGCAACCGCGGAGAAAATACGTCATGCAAAGGTCGACACACGGGCTCAATGCCTCGATTTGATGGGAAATCTGCCTTTCTGGCACGCGACTATCACGCCGGGCGACGCGATTTAGCCCAACCTCCTTGCGCATCGGCTAAGGCTCGATACATCATTTCCCATCAGAATCGCTGATGGCTGGCAGCTGTGGCCGTCGGACGGGCTAGCGGCATTGTGCGATCTGATGCATTGAGGAGATGAAGACGGTGCGTTCCACCTTGACTGACATAGCCCGGGAAGCCGGCGTTTCCGCCGCCACCGTCGACCGCGTGCTGAACAACAGGCCCGGTGTGCGGGCGCGCACGCGTGAGATCGTGCTCGAAATGGCGCAGCGCCTCGGCTACATCGCGGAAGGCCCGAACGGAGCGCCGCCCAGGCCCTCACCTGGAGAGGTCATCCGTCTCGACTTCGCCCTGCCGGCCGGCACCAATTCCTTCATCAAGATGCTGCATCGACACATCGAGGCGCAGGCCCTAGCGCGCCCCGATCTTGACGTCCACATCGCCACCATAGAGGGCTTCAACCCCGACCGGCTCGCCCGCCTGCTGCAAGAATTGCGTGGACAGACACAAGGCGTCGGCGTGATCGCGCTCGATCATCCAACGGTGCGCGAGGCGATCCGCTCGCTGTCAGCCAATGACGTCAAGGTGGTGACCATCGCCTCCGACATCCTGCATGTTCCGAGAGTGGCCTATATCGGCATCGACAACCGCGCCGCGGGGCGGCTGGCCGGCTATCTGCTCAACCGCTTCATGGGATCCGAACGCCCAAGCAAGGTGGCGCTGTTCGCCGGTTCGCTGTCCTACCGCGGCCATGAGGAACGCGAGATGGGATTCCGGCACATCTTGACCGAGGAGTCGCCCAACCTCAAGATCGTCGAGATGCGCGAAATGCTGGATGACCGAGAGAAGGCTTATTCGGAAGCATCAGCGCTTCTGGACCGGCACCCCGATCTTGCCGCGATCTACAATGTCGGCGCCGGCAACACCGGCATCGCTCGGGCGCTCAAGGAGCGTGGACGCGCCAAAGACATTCTCTTTCTCGGCCACGAGGTGACAGACGGCACCAAGGAACTTTTGTTGGATGGGACGCTCGATGCGGTCATAGATCAAAATCCGCGCGTCGAGGCGCGGGAAGCGCTCAACATTTTAAGCCACTCTGTCAGGCACCTGAACTATGAACCGCATCAACCACGACTTCAGGTGATCTTCAAAGAGAATATACCTGAAATCTGATCAATGGATCCGTGATCGTATCGCAAAGCACAGCGTTGGCGTCGCCACCGGTCCCAAATACGAACGAGAGCCCGAATGATCTCGTCAAAGCCGCCGATCTGGCACTATTCCGTGCGAAGTCGGAGGGCCGAGATCGGGTCGTGGTTGATGGTGCATGAGAAGGCCGTCGCCCGTTGCAACTCGGTCAGCCTTTCCGAACCTAAAAAGACCAAGTCCACTCATAGCACCTAGTCGCGAACGATTGGGGCGAAGAGGGTTCTGGATGTCGGCACGAAGCCGACGAATGGCATACGCCCGTCCGTCCGCGACGATCACCTGAAGCATCGCACCGATCCAATGCGCTCGAGCAGATATGTTGCAGGCGACCTCGTGTGTTATACACGCACGCTGAGTTTCGGGTCGGACACGAGATCGATGGATCAGGAGACGCTTCTTGCCGCAGTCCTCTTAGCTGATGTCGTGGGCAGCACGCCGCTCTATGAGCGGATCGGAGACGATGCCGCTCTACAGCAGGTCTCGGATTGCCTGGACACGATGCGCGAGATTGTCGCCAAGCACCGTGGTGATTTCATTTACTCGAAAGGCGATGACATACTCAGCCTCTTCGAGAGCCCGGAAATGGCGCTGAGGGCCGTCTGCCAAATTACCCATCAACTGACTAAAGGGCCGTTGAGCGCCCGTATCGGATTGCATTTCGGGGCGGTCATTCGCGCGCGGGGCGCGATATTCGGTGACGTTGTCAATGTCACCGCAAGGTTGTCCACCACGGCGAACCCCGGAGAGGTGCTGATCAGCCAGAGCTTCTGCGAAGCCCTTTCCCCGAGAAGCCGCAAGGGCCTGCGGCTCCTCGACAAAATGGCCTTGAAGGGGAAGCAAGAGTTCTTCGATGTCTATACCCTGTGGAGCGACGATGGGGCCCCCGGTACGCAGATCACCAGCCATGGCGCCACTACAGATAGACGCTCGGTCCTGCCGCGGCAGATTCATCTGATCATCCGCTACAGAGATCAGCTGCGATCCTGTCGAAACGGCGAATCCGTGACAATCGGCAGATCGGCGGAATGCGATATCATCGTCGAGCGGCCCTGGGTATCGAGGCGCCACGCCGCCTTCACCATATTGAATGGCAGAGCTCGGCTTCTCGAACGAAGCTCTTCGGGCACATTTGTGTCCATGGGACTCGGCCATGAAGTATTCGTACGCCGTGAAGATATTATCCTCTTCGGCTCCGGCGTCATCTCGCCTGGAGTGAAGTCGGCACTCGACGAAGCCCAGCTTCTTCACTACGAAATTGTCTCGGATTGACCCGGCCCGGCTACTAGCTCGACCGGTTTAGAGCTGGTTCGCTGGCGCCCTCAATGTCGCGCCGTACTCTTTGACAGCCATTGGGATCGACCGTTCACAAATGTGCCAAGGCCAATCCAGGAACGTCTGACTTCCGTTTCCCTCGTTGAGTTCGACGGAGCCGCGGCCGGTGCATCTCCCTCGCAGGATGCGGAGTTCTACCTGCTCCTAGGCCACCTTCTGCAGGTGGTGGATGGCTTCGGCAGCAAGCTGGCCCGCTCGATCGATGACGCGCTAGGTCTTGCCGCGAAAAGGCCGGTGCGTGGGAATTGTGCTGGACTGTCGGCCAGACAATGAGCTGGCGACGGGAGCGGCCGGCTGAAGCGGGATGCCCGGACCAATTCCCTGCCCTGTGTCGCCTTGATATCCCCAGGTGCTGAAGGTCAGCACAGGCTGTTGCAGCCCGGGGTCGACGAACGCTTCATCAGACCATTTGCGCCGCAATAGCTCCTCGACCACCTGCGAAGGCTCGCGATTGGGCTACCGTCACGAAATTGGCGCAGAAGCGCAGACCACTGACATATCGCGACCTCGAGATGGAGCTCGATACCACCGTATTTGCAGCACCGGGGAAAATTCCTCTTGGGCCGATCGAGTTCAAGTTGGTGCGCCACATGCTCGAGAATCCTGAAAGGTGATCAGCCGTGATGAATTCATCGCAGCTGGCTGGTCGCAGAAGCCAGTGTGAGCGCCCAGTGGTCGACGTTCACATGAGCCAGTCGCGAAAGTTGTTGAAGCAGTCGTCGCAGAGTTGCCATTCGCACCGTGCGGCTTGCCGGCTATTCTCTCGGGACACTGCGGGCTGACAATCTCGGCGGTTGGGTTCAGAAAGGTCGCTGCGTGACGCCGCAAGGGGACCAACGCGATGGGAAAGGTCTTGGCAGCTAGGGGACTTAACGCCACCGACATTGCAGCCGTGGCGCTGCTCTAATCGAGAGAAAGTCTGGGCGTATAGAACAAGCGACATGAGCATGTCGGATTGTTTGCATTCAAACGACCTTTGCGACGTTATCCGTGCCTTCGCCTTGCTGGTGCCGGAGGAAATCATGACGTCGCCCGACAATTCGGTCGAACTCGTTCGCGACAAGAAGTGGACGGTCCGCGTCACCGCCTACGGCAGCACCCTGACGTTTCCGTTCGAAGCCGAAAGCTATGCACGTTCTTATGCCGATGGTCAGGCATTCCGTCTCGGGGTTCAGGTGGCGGAACTGAAGCGATGCGGCTGACAGTTTGTCGACGCGTTGGCGGATAGCCTGCATCGCCATCGGAACGAATAAGTCGCTGATTGCAGCCTCGCGATTTTTCCATCAAATCCCGCCTGCAATCTTGACAGCAACTCGGCAAAATCCCTCGCCGACTAGTGTTGTCGTATGGGCTGGAGCTTTCCTCGCCGCCGGTGGTAGCGGGATACGCTGCCGGGAGAGCCCTCTTTTCGCATAGACGAGAACCTTGTGCTTTTCCATCTCAAGGCTGATTGGCGGCTGGATGCGCGCGCCGTCTTTCATGTTCTGCCATCGGCCCGCGCGGAGCGTGGAATCAACGGCGGGGAAGCGGATGATGTTTCCTGTTTGCGCTCGCGTAGCGCAAGAAACGCTGCGAAGAGCATGATAGCCATGCCGATGATGTCGATCAGGCTAACCTCCTCGCCGTAGGTGATGATGCCAAGCACGACGGCAATCACGGGTGAGACGAAGGCAAATGCTCCGGCGCGCGAGGCGCCGATTTCGTGCAGGAGCCGGATAAAGAGTGTGTAGCCTATGAACGAACCAAACAGCACGAGGAACAGCCACCCGGCCCAGGCCGGCCAGCCCCAATCGCCTTTTAGAGCCGCGGCCGCGCCTGGCTCCACAACGAGTGAGATGAGAATTAGGAATGCGCCCCCGAAAAGGGTGGTGAAGCCGGCGATGAAGTCCGATGAATATACCTCAAGAAGCGGCCGCGCGAGCACCGAACCCCATGCATAGATTACAGCTGCCGACGCCACCGCTGTCATCGCCAGCAGCCGGAGCCCCCTGCCCTGCTGGTCTGCGTGTGTCCAACTAGCATAGGCTTCGGGCCCGAACAGGACGCACAGACCGGCCGCACCGAGCAAAATCGCAAAGAGCCTGCGGCCGTCATAGCGTTCGTCCCCCAGAAGCAACGCAAACCCAAGCAGCGTGACGGGGGTCAGCGAAAGCTCAAGAACAGCCGCGGTGCCCGTATCGATGTAGAGCATGCCCCAAAAGAGTGGGCCATAGCAAAGCGGAATCATAAACAACGTAACAACGAAAAGGCGCGGCCAACTCCTTTTCGCCACCCGTGGTAGAGCAGCGCCCCTTAGGCGCGTCGCACTGAGGATCAGCAAGCCGGCTACTGTAAAACGCGTGCCTGCGAACATCAGAGGCGGCACGGTGGCGATCCCTGCCTTGATACCGATCCACGTGGTGCCCCAGATCACACATAAAACCAAAAATGTCGCTGTGTTGCGGTTCATCGGAAGCAGCCTTCGCTGGGCGTTGTTGGTTCGTCGTAACGGCCAAAAGACGTTTATTTCGTTACAACGGCCTCTTGCCAATACGGTTCCGCCAACCGATGTTTCCGGGGATGGATTGTGCGAAGACTATCGTCGACATGCGCATGGTTGGCGGTCACGCCTGCCTGGACTTCGTCAACACGGTCGACGCGCGACGCGATGTATGGGGCCCAGACCTCTTGCAGACCTATGCCGACCTGGTCGTCTGGGCTGGACGTGCCGATTTGATCGACGTCGATGAGGCGCGAGCACTGCTCGCGGAGGCTTCCGCCCGCCCGCTCCTTGCGGAGGCGGCATTGGAAAAGGCCAAGATTTTGCGCGAGGCCGTTTACGCGGCTGTCCAGGCCGAGGCGGCAGGCGCCCGGGTGCCGGACGATGCCTTGCAAATCGTGCGCGATGCAGTCGCCCTAGCCCTGCCGAAGCGCTCGCTTTTCCCGTCCGGCGACCGCCTCGCTTGGCAGTGGACCGACGCAGCCAGTCTGAACACGATCGGCCACCGCGTGGCCTTTGAGACAGCCGAGTTTTTGGTGTCCAGGAATGACCGCCGCCGCGTGCGCGAGTGCACCGGGCCGAACTGCGGTTGGCTTTTCATCGACACCTCGCGTGGCGGGCGCAGGCGGTGGTGCTCGGATGAGAGCTGCGGCACACGCAGCCGGGTAAGGCGCTTCAGGGCAAAAGCCGCAGGGAACATGGCTCCCAACAGCAAGAATTAGTATCTGACGCCAGGCTTGGATGACCAACGCAGCATAGTTGGCTTCACGCTATCCCTGTCGCTGTTTGTCCAACGAAGCTGGTCTCGCGAGCGACTGTGGCCAAGACTGTGGAGAACACAGCCGGCGCGGCAAGCCAATCATCGCGTTCCAGAGCGGGTTGCTTCGGGGCCGCCTACCTCGCCACGCTTCGATCGGTCGATCTGCTCAAACTTGACGGGAACTCCGGTAGCGTTACGGCGTTTTTCTCAGTCCGAAACAAACAAGGGTGCCATGGACTGGAACCGTGTCGAAGGCAATTGGAAGCAGGTAAAGGGCAAGGTCAAGGAACAGTGGGGCAAACTCACAGACGATGATCTGGACCGTATTGCCGGTAACCGCGATCAGTTGGAAGGCAAGATTCAGGAGCGCTACGGCATTGAGAAGGACCGCGCTCAGCGCGACATCGATGACTGGTATGGCCGGCAAGGCTGGTAGGTCGCCGGTTCCAAACTGAACTTGAAAAAGGGCTCCGAGAGGTACGGCGCCCTTTTTTGCTGCGCTTCCTGTCGCCTTTTCGTCTCACGACAATAGCGCTCACCGAGAGACGTGGAACCGCCAAAGGTGCCCGTCGTTATCTGGTTCTCGAAATTACATTGGGGGATTAGTTGGACAGAGACGACGCCTCAGCGATCGCAACTGGAGTTAGCGGGCTCGACTACATTCTTCGTGGCGGCTACGCCAGGAACCGCTCCCATCTCATCGAAGGGAAACCAGGTTCTGGAAAAACCACTCTTGGCCTCCAGTTTTTGATCGAGGGCGCCAAGAAAGGCGAGACATGCCTTTACATCACTTTGTCAGAAAGCAAGCGCGAACTGCTCTCGGTTGCTGGCCGTCACGGCTGGGACCTGAAGGGGGTGCAAATTCTTGAACTTGTGCCGCCGGAGCTCAGTTTCGATCCGGCGCAGCTACAGACATTGATCCATTCCTCGGAATTGGAACTCGGCGAAACCGTGCAGTCTGCCATGGCCGAGATCGGACGCGTCAGACCCGATCGCGTGGTGTTCGATTCGCTCTCTGAAATTCGACTTTTATCGCAAGGGTCATTGCGGTATCGGCGCCAGGTGTTGGCATTGAAGAGCTTCTTCATGCTCAACAATGTGACGGTGCTTATGCTCGACGACCTGACGGCTGAGCAGGATGACCTCAATTTGCATTCGATCAGTCACGGCGTCATTCGGATGGAGCAGCTGTCGCCCGTCTATGGTGGAGAGCGTCGGCGGCTACGCGTGATCAAAATGCGCGGCGTGCAGATCCGGGGCGGCTTTCACGATTTCGTAATTCGCCCAGGCGGCGTTGTCGCCTATCCGCGGCTCGTTGCAGCCGAGCATGAGGTGGCCGAGCATGATACGCCGGCCATGAGCAACAACCGGATCGACACCCTGCTTGGCGGCGGGCTGGCCCGTGGTACCAGCACGATGCTGATGGGGCCGTCTGGCGTTGGCAAGTCTACCATTGCCTGCACCTATTGCTATGCCGCACTCGAGCGTGGCGAGCGTGTACTGGTGCTGTTGTTTGACGAGACAAAGCGCATCTTCTTGGCGCGCGCCGCCGGGCTCGGCATGCACCTGGAGCCGTTTGCCGAGGACGGCACGCTGATGCTTGAATCTGTCAATCCGGCTGAGCTTTCACCAGGCGAATTGTCTTCGCGCATCCAAGCGGCCGTCGAAGAATCCAATGTGCGGATCGTCGTGATCGACAGCCTAACTGGCTATCTCAATGCCATGTCCGAAGAACAACATCTGGTGCTTCAGATGCACGAGATCCTCACCTATCTCAATCAGAAGGCAGTGGCGACCATCCTGCTGTTGGCCAATCACGGGCTGTTTGGGCAAACGGCAGCGCCGGTCGACATGACCTATCTCTGCGATTCCATCATGCTTCTGCGCTTCTTCGAGAACGCAGGTCAGTTGAGACGCGCGATTTCGGTTGTCAAGAAACGTGTCGGCCCCCACGAAGAGACGATTCGTGAGTTTAAAATCGGCGGTAACGGCGTGGCCGTAGGTGAGCCACTGGAACAATTCCGCGGCATCCTGATGGGATCTCCGGAATTTGACGGCAAGCCGACAGACCTTCTGAGGGATAAGGCGCTGTGATGTCGTCCAGCCCCGCCGTTCTCGTGCTGGCGCCGCTTGGCCGTGACGCGAGGATCGCGGCCTCCATCCTGGCTACAAACCAGATTGCCTCGCGTGTGTGCGGCAGCTTGGAAGAGGCAGTGCCGCTTCTCGACGAGGCTCAGTGCCTTGTCGTGGCCGAGGAGGCCCTGCTCAGTTCCGATCGAACGCAGTTTGCGGCCTGGCTTGAAGCCCAACCCGCATGGTCGGATTTTCCGATCGTGCTTCTGACGATGCGGGGGAACGAAGTCGACACGCGGATGGCATTTCTGGACCGCTATCTGATCGTGCTTGAACGGCCATTTCTGGCTTCGAGCCTCGCCAACTCGGTGCGCTCCGCCTTGCGTGCCCGCGCCCGCCAGCGCGAGGTCCAGTCCTACATCGAACAGAAGCGGGAGGTCGCCGATCGGCAGAAATTGCTCATCCGCGAGCTGCATCACCGCGTCAAGAACACGCTGGCCAACGTTCGCGCCATGATGGGCGCGACGGCCAGGTCGAGCGGCAACATCGACGATTTCGTACGCGATTTTTCAGCAAGGCTCGTTTCCCTGGCCGAGACCCATTCGATGCTTACCGACGATTATTGGCAGACTGCCTCCCTGCACAAGCTGCTTGAAAGCGAGCTTGACCACTATGAGACGCGCGACAGGCCGCGTATCGTTCTGGAAGGCCCGAACGTAGCGCTAGTCGCCGACATTGCGATCCCCGTTGGGATGGCTTTCCACGAACTGGCCTCCAATTCGTCGAAGTTTGGCGCGCTTTCGCAAACGGGCGGCCGCCTTGATGTCCGCTGGTCGTTAGGCGGGTCCGGCGACACACAGATCGTCAATCTTGACTGGCGGGAACGAGATGGGCCGAAAGTCGAGCAGCCCAGTCGCCGCGGGTTTGGCACGACACTTCTGGAAAAAGTCGTGACCGTGCAATGCAATGCCAAGATCGAATTGAACTACCATCGTGACGGCTTGCAGTTCACCATGGCCTTGCCGTTGCGAAACACGCGCCTTGTGCCGGCTTACTGAGCGGCAACGGAAAGGCAGGCTGGGCGCCGCGATAGGGATTAACTGAGCGTCACTCGGCAGGCTGGTCTAGCGCTTTAGCCAAAACATCAGTTCCGAAAAAGACCGCCTCTATATCTCCCATATGCCTCTGCAACATTGCGAGAGCTCCGGCGTGGTCTATGCGGCCGACCTTGGTGATGAAGTCGAACTCGTGCCGCGGCGCTGTGACCCGGGTCATGCGTCCTAGACGAAACTTTGGGCTCCCGGAGCGCAGCTTTGTCGCCTTCGTGGTCACCCCCCGCCATTTTGATCACGATCCTCGTTGATAGCCTGGATGCGCATCTGAATCATCTGCGACCCGTCGGGGTTCCGACTGGCGTCGTAAAAAACCAAGAGGCCCGCAGGCAGGCTCGATCGACGGTCAGCTATCCCGAACAGCAAACGAAATCACCCTCGCCTTTGGCCAACCAACTTTCGCCAGATCACCTTCGCAATGGCTGCGGCCCCAGTACGGTCAGACAGCCCGCGCCTCTGGCGGCCGAAGTGAGGCGCCGGGAACATACAACGTCGGTCGTTGTTTCTCTGATCAGGAGGAAAGATAATGGCAGACGACAAGAGCAAGCGTGATTTTCGAGATCGCAACCGTGTATCAGTCGATGAAGATTATGAGGTTCGCTATTTCGCCAAACAGCATCGTATCACGCCAGAACAGGTCCGCGAGCTAATCAGAGAACACGGCAACGACCGGAAGAGGCTCGAACGCGAGGCAAGAAAACGGGCTGATATCGGCTGATGGTCGCGACGCATCACGCGGCTTTTCGACGAGCGGGTCTGAAAGGCTGCGCGAGCGTGAAAACGTCTGGCCGGATGCCCGCCTCGACTTGCTTCCATGTGACCGGGTGGGCAATTGGGAAGCCGGGCCGCGCTCGCGGGGAAAAAGCGCCTATTGCGGTATTGCCCCGTCCGTTGCGGAGATAGTCGAGAAAGATCCGGCCTCCTCGGGCTGCGGGGTCAGCTGACAACAGGTATCGGTCAGGATCGGCATCAACCAGACGGTGGGCGAGCGACTTGGCCAGTTTGCGGGCGCTGTCATGGTTCATCGTCGCAACGAGCGGGGCCATCAAGTGGATGCCTTTGCCGCCAGTGACCTTTGGCCAGCTCTCCAAGCCTGCCGCTTCCAAGATGCCCCGTAGCGCCAGCGTGGCCTCGATCACAGCGTCCCATGGCACGCCTTCTCCGGGATCGAGGTCGAGGACGAGCCGGTCCGCATGTTCGATGTCTTCAATCGTCGCGTTCCAAGGATGAAGCTCAACGGCATCCATCTCGACCAAGCCAAGCAGACCATCCATGTCATCTATCCATACCCGAATGCCTTCGCCGCCTTCGCGCTTTTGAACGCGGAGCTGGTGCACGGACGCCGGTATCCGAGGTAGCGGTCCCTTGTGATAGAAGGTTGCGCCAGAGGCGTGGCGGACCAGCTTCAGCGGTCGCCGAACCAGATGAATTAGAGCTTGATCAGCGACCCGCCGCCAATAGTCTGCCAGCTCTTCCTTGGAAGGTGCAACCGCATCGGGTAGCAGCTGGAGAATGTTCTCGCGCGGGACGCCGTGTTGTCCTTCCGACCTCCGCTTGGACGGCGATGGAGGCTTGGGCGGGATTGCCTGAAGGTCCTCGCGGAGTCCCTTGAAGACCGCCTCACGCAAGATGCCCCGGTCCGACACGCCACTGAATTGCACCTCGGCAAGAACGTCTGGTTCGACCCATGTCGCCTTGGGCTTCTTGATCGGCTCCGACAGCGGTGACTTGGCGACAACAAGCGGATCAAGCCGCTCCCTAACGCGCCGGGCTGCGTCCAGCGTATAGCCGGTCTGGGCCTTCCCGGCATAAAGCAGCCGGTCGCCCTCTCGCCTGCCGATGTACAACGATGCGATGCGGCGCGGCTGCGCGCCAAGTTTCTCGACGAAAGCCACGATTGGAAAAGTGTCGCTCTTGACACATTTGACCTTGACCCAACTGGTCTGGACGCCCGAGCGGTAGTGAGCATCCGCTCGCTTCGATACGATTCCCTCTATGCCCATCCGGCAGGCATGGTCGAACATATCCTTGCCGTTCACCTCCAGATGCTCGGCATAAGTCAGGGTTGGCTCGGTTTCGGTCAGCAGCTTCTTCAGCGCAGCCTTGCGCTTCACTAACGGTTGTTCCCGTAGATCACGGCCATCGAGGTACAGGAGGTCGAAAGCGTAGAGAGTCATCCGCAGCGAACTTGGGTTGCCCAGCTCCAGTTCCAGGGCTTGATAGTCCGGCAGGCCGGTGTCGCCCAGGACGACAGCTTCACCATCGATGATAGCGGATTTGACTGGCAGGCTTGCCGCGGCCTGAACAATCCTCTTGTAACGGTGGGACCAATCGTAGCCGCGACGCGTGAATGCTCGCGCCTTTCCGCCTTCAACGACCAGCTGCGTCCTGTAGCCGTCATATTTGATCTCGTGAAGCCAATCTCCGCCTTCGGGAGCTTTCTCGACCAGTGTGGGCGATTGGAACTCGATGAACGAAAGCCGGTCAATGGCACTGGTCATATGCTCGCGACTCCAGGAATCGCGACTCAAGCCCCAGCGCCCCTGTCGGTTCCGAGCCTTTTAGAAGAATTGCATCGCGACGATTGGTTATCCGACCGCCTCACTTGTTGATGTGACGGCGCAGCAGTCTGATGTTGCGATTGTTCGCCTTAAAATAGACGTCGAAGATCGAGCCGAGAATTGGAACACTTCCTACGAGCGTATCCAGCAGCACGTTGCCTAGCATGCGGGCGACCAAGCCATTTCCGGCACCGACGTTTCGAGCTCGCAAGACGATGTAGGCCGAGACAATGCCCGTCGCCGCATCTCCGAGTACGGGGACCAGACCTACGAGCGCATCCAGTCCAAAACGAATTGATGTGCCCGGAATGCGCCAGCGGGAATCGAGTAGCGCCGCCAATAGATCCAACTCGGCAACTATGTTTGCTGTGTCACCACCGTGACCGCCCTGCCCGATCATGCCAACTCGCGCGCCAGTACGATTTAGTATCTCTCCCTGATGGATAGCCGTCACCTTAGATATCGCTTTGACCGTCTGAATTCGCTTGCGTCCTGTGCGATGGCACGTCGTCGAGCAAGGTCGTCTCACCGGAGCTTTTCGGCGCCTCGGGCAATTCACCAGTAGGCGTCATTTTGCTGACGGCCTCAGGCAAATCTCGCGTGATCCGGCTTATGAGCTCCTCGCGCGAAAGGCCGGTCTGCATCGAGAGGGAAGTCAGGGTGTCTTCGTCTATGGCTGCTTCCACCTCGCTTGGCTGGATCGGCTCGTTCGGCCCGGTGCCTACCCACGAATCGACCTTCGATCCGGCGCCTGCCCCTCTGAACCGGTCGAGAATATCGCCAAGCGCGGTCCCCGAAACGCCTTTTGAAAGCTGATCCAGAATCCCGCCTTGCGGATCATTTGGGTTGCGATCACCCGCTCCACGGATCATGTCGCCGATCTTGTCGCGATTTTGGTATGCCAAGACGCCGAGCATCGCGATCGCCAATTTTCCCAGGTTAGCCATTGGTACCTCCACTGTTCAATGGACAAGGGCTCAACATCACAAAAGTTCCGACCGGCGACGATCTAATTGAATAAGGGCTGGCGTATCGACACTACGTGAGCGGTGCTCCTAACCGGCTTGTTTCCGTTTGCGGTGCGGCTTCGGCCTCGCAGAACGTTGATCGTGCAAAGCTCGTTGCCTGCCTGATCGCGCATGCGCACTAACCATCCGGTCATATCGTCATCGCCCAGATCAGCCAACAGGCCGATTACGCAACGGATCGCTTCGGCGCGAGCGGCCTCAAAACTTGGCGTCTCGGCAGGCGGAACCTGGCGAGCCTGGTCGCCGCCATACTAGAACGTATATGTATTGCTCTCCCGGCGCGGGCATTGTCCGATTCCGGGGCCCAACCGCCGTTTCTGAAGATTCGAAGGGGCCGTAGATCCGGGTCAGGCACTTGGCAGGTTCGCGGTATGCATTGAATTGACTGATGATGGGTTTGGAGTCGAAGCGAGATGGATCCCACGCACTGCCTTAGAGCTTCATGGAACTACCACCCTCATCCTTGACGGGGGTTTGGCCAAACAGCGAACATCGGCTAGGCCTAAGACGATCGATCCAGGTCGACTCGCGCGACGGCGTAGGCGCCAAGCGAGATGCTTTGATCATCCAGCGGTCTTGCGGAGCTTTCCATGAAGTCGGGATCGGTTGCCGCCCGCTCGAACTGCTCGGCGCCGAGAAGAGCAATGCGGACGCTGCTCGGCGAATCCGAAAGCCGCACAGATTGCGTCTTGGCGGTAAGGTTAGCGACCCACAGGGTCACGCGGCGATCTTTTTCAGCCGCGATCGTCACGACGCCGTCACAGCCGGAAATTCCTACGGACAGCAAGGTGGCTCCGCCGAGCTTTGAGAGACCAGCCAAGACATGGAAAGCGGGATAGACCGTTGGGCCATCCTGCTGGTCATACCATGGCTGCACGAAATCAGCCTTCCTATGGATTTGGCCAAAGGGGCCGGCGAAGTCACCGAACGCGACGGCATCGATTCCTTCGCGAGCGCAGGCCGCGAAATATCCGACAGTCCAAGCCGCATTGAACAGCCCGCGCTGACGAGGATCAATGCGCGATAGACAGACGCGAGCGTTCGCTTCATTCGGCGCAGTGGATTTTCCGTATGGGTTCTCACGGCAGCCGAGCTGGATGGGACCGATACGCAGTGGCAAGCGTTCCCCCATGAAAGCATGCGCGGAGCGGATTTGATGGGGGATTGCCTGAAGTGTCTCCATCACCGAGACATCATCTGCGGCGTGCACGCTTGGACAGGTGGTGAAGGTCACGTAGTCGAGCGCTTCGGCTGGCGGACGCTTGCGGTTGAGTTCGGTGAAGTAAGCGGCCATGCCGCCGCCCAGCGCGATGCCCGGGAAAGCCCGGCGAGCGGCGGAGTAGCTTTCGTGGAAGCTGGGCATAGTCGGCCACGGTGCTCCCGGCTGTACGGACGTCATGTCCTGCGCCGGAAAGACGGAGACAGCTTCTAGTTTGAGGCCGAGTGAGTGGACAGCATCCGCGACCGGCGCCAATTCGCCGAATGGATCGCGCGTGCCCTTGGTGATAATCTCGAGGACCACGCCAGCGCCGGTCAGCCGTGCGAGCGCGGCGTAGCTTTCTAGTTCATCCTGGCCGTGTGCGATCCGGAGATCGACCTGGCAGACCATCCACTGCGGAGCCATTCGTCGTAGGAGCTCGGGGGTTTCGAGCGCGTGCTTTGCCTCGTCGGCGGCGACGCCGACGCCAGTGCGGGGCACTCGGCCGACGAGTCCGCCGATCGTCAGGTTGATGAGTGGATTGCGATTTTCAGACGTCCCGGCAGGGAGCGTTCCTGACACGTGAAGCCGGACGGCCTGCGTGAATTTCTGGCCCCTGGGCAGTCTGTAAGGCCACGGGCGACGCAGAGGGCGGACATATGTTTTATAGGAGGCGTCAGACCAATTGCGTTGGTCCTCCATCTCAAAGGCATCACCCTCCATGGTGCATGTCGCCCAGATCCCAGGCGCGATCTCGTGCGACAACGCCCGGATGTCGGTGAACGGACATTTTGGATCGATGTGGTCCGGAAAGAACGATAGCTCGTCGTGACCATCCTCATGCAGCACCTTTATCGGCTTGCCGGCTAAGCCCTCGATCGGATGAAGGACGACGAAGCCGGTCCGATTCGTCAAAACGTCAGTCTCGGGCTCTGCCTCCGCCACAAACGACAGCGCACCATCGCCACTGCCTGAGACGCGCGCCCGGTAAATCAGGCGGCCGGATGTTGCGGCACATGTTGCACGGTATTCAATGGCGAACGCATCCGGCCTCTCGTCGATCCGCAGATCATCGAGAACGGTGGTACATGTTCCCCAGTTTTCGTCCCGTACAAGAAACGAGATTCCGCGCAAGATCTCGATCGTCCCGACGTGGATGTAACGCAACGCGCCATTGTCGAACGCGACCGACAAGGATCCGGCGCGCAGTGTGCGCAGCGGTGCCTCGAGCTCTTCGGTGCCACACAAGCGGACTGCCAGGGAAGCTGTCGAGGTCAAATTGCGCGCTCCGTCGCGGCGTCGAAGATCGAGGCCCGGTTCATGTTGATGTCGATCGCAAGCTTCTCGCCCGGACGGCTGACATCGTGCGCCTGCAGCTCAGCCATCACCGGCGCGCCGGCCAGTCGGAATGTCGCGTAACTGCGCGAGCCGGTCGGCTGCAGCAGGTCGATCGTTGCCTCATAGCGAAACGTGCCCTGGTCCGGCGTTGCAGTGTGCGCACGAGTGAGGTGTTCTGGCCTCAACCCGAGCAGCACCTGCTGTCCGTCCGCGACGCCCTTCAGCCCCCTGCCGCGCGCTAAAGGCAGCAGTGCATCCGCGAGCCGGATGGCAGCGGCGCCTGCGTCCAAGGCAAGGGTACCTGGCAGGAAGCTCATCCGCGGCGAACCCAGGAACCCAGCGACGAACGTTGAGGCCGGGTGCTCGAACAACTCGAGTGGCGCGCCCTGCTGCTCTATCAACCCGTCGCGCATCAGCACGATGCGGTCAGCCAACGTCATCGCTTCGATCTGGTCATGGGTGACGTAGATCATCGTTGTCGCAATGTCCTGGTGAAGGCGTTTGATTTCGCCGCGCATTTCGTCGCGAAGTTGTGCGTCGAGGTTGGACAGCGGCTCGTCGAACAAAAAAATGCGGGGGTTGCGGACTATGGCGCGGCCGATGGCGACGCGCTGGCGCTGGCCGCCTGACAATTGGCGCGGAAAACGCCCCAGCAACGGAGTGATGCCAAGCATGCGTGCCGCCTCGGCGACGCGCAACTCGACCTCTGGCTTCGGCATCTTGCGAGCCTTGAGGCCGAAGCCAATGTTCTTGGCCACGCTCATATGCGGATAGAGCGCATAATCTTGAAACACCATTGCCACGTCGCGATCGCGTGGCCGGAAATCATTAACCACCTCGCCGCCGATCTCGATCGTGCCTTGTGAGCTCTCCTCCAGTCCTGCGATGGTCCTCAGCAGCGTGCTCTTGCCGCAACCGGAGGGCCCAACCAGGACCGTGAACTCGCCGTCGCGAATGTCCAGGTCGATGCCGCGCACGGCATGGAATGCGCCGTAGCGCTTGTGCAAGCCGGTAATTCTGACTTCGGCCATGCCTTCCCTTCCTATCCGCGAACGGCGCCGAGCGTCAGCCCGCGCACAAGATGTCGTTGAGCAAGCACTCCAAGGGCGATCGATGGCACAAGGGAGACGATGGCAAGGGCCGCGGCTTCGCCATATTGCGCGCCCTGGAAGCCGATGAAGGCGCGGAAGACCGTTGGCAGCGTAAAGGCAGTTCGGCTGGTCAAGATCAGAGCGAAGAAGAACTCCGTCCAGCATGCAATGAAGGCGAAGACAGCCGCCGCGACAATGCCTGGTGCTGCGAGCGGCACGGCAACGCGCCAGAACGCCTCCCATCTCGTGCAGCCATCGACGAGGGCCGCCTCCTCCATCGACTTCGGCATGCCGCGGAAATAGGCGAACATCATCCACACCGAGACCGGCAGCGTGAAGACCGTATAGGCGATGATCAGGCCGACATGAGTGTCGTAGAGCCCGACCTGGCGATAGATCAGGAACACCGGCAGCACGATCCCGATCGGCGGCAAAAAGCGCTGCGACAGCACCCAGAAAGACAGATGCTTGCCGCCGGTGTCGTAGCGCGCCAGGCTATAGGCCATCAGCGTGCCGAGCAGCGCCGAAAGCACCGTGGCCGAAAGCGAAATAATCAGGCTGTTGATGAGCCCGTCGAGACCACGATAGGCGAACAGCGCAGCTTTGTAGTGGACAAGCGTCGGAGCGGCGGGGAACCAGACAGGCGGTACGGTGAGGTAGTCGTCGCTCGGCTTCATGGAGGTGTTGAACATCCAGTAGAGCGGCCACAGCACGAACACCAGGAAGAACCCCAGCAGCAGAATTCGGCCGATCGGCAACGACCGGCGTTTCCTGCGGCGGGCGGGCGCGACGGCGGCCATCAGACCGGTTCCACCTTCAAGAGCCGACGCACCAGCAACGTCACGATGAGCGCCGTAAAGATCAGGAACAGCCAACTTCCTGCTGTTGCCTGCGACAGATGAAACTGCGTGAAGCCTATGGTATAAAGATAATAGGAGGCCGTGTAGGTTTGTGTTCCTGGGCCACCCCCTGTCATGATGAAAATGGTATCGAACATACGGATTGCGTCGAGCAGACGGAAGGTCAGCGCCAGCAGCATCATCGACCCGAGATGCGGGAGCGTGATCGCCCAAAAAACCTGCCAGGCGTTGACGCCGTCGAGTTCTGCCGCCTCATAGAGATTGGGTGGGATTGCGGTCAGCCCGGCGAGCAGGATGACGAACATGAACGGCGTCCACTGCCAGACATCGGCGATGATCAGCGAGACGTAGAGCCACGGGCGCTCCGTCATCCAGCCGATCGTAACCTCCTGCCCCAATAGTTGCGTCAGGACATAGTTGGTCGGTCCAAAAGGCCGCTGTAAGAGCAGCGTCCAGGCTTGGCCGACGATGACCGGGCTGATGAACAGCGGCACGATCAGGATCGACATGATCACACCGCGGCCCGGAAAGCTGCGCACCATTGTCAGCGCCACCAGGAGGCCGAGAACGAACTCTATAGCGACGCTGATGCCCGACAGCGATGCTGTCAGCAACAGCGACCAACGGGCTACGGGATCGAACACGACCCGCTCGAAGTTCTTCAATCCGACAAAGGCGTGGCCCGGCACCTGGAAGTCGTAGTTGATGAAGGATACCACCAGCGAGAACAGAAGCGGATAGATCGACAGTGCCAATATCAGCAGCACAGCGGGGGCGACCAGCAGCCACTTGAAATGACGGTCAGCCCATTGGGCAAAGGCAGACAGCCGGGGCGGTGCGCCGGCGGCCTTCAAAGGACGGATCGTGGCTGTGGGCTGCAAGGCGTATCCAATCGTCGCTTAGCGGGGAGGTGTTGCGAGCCAAGCGCCCGCAACACCGATTGCTCCAGAGAAGTCCGCCTGCCCTCAGAGGGTGACCGCCATGCCAAGTTTTTCCACCGTGTTGTCGGCGGTGGCGCCAGGCAGTTTCAAGAACTCGGTGTAGAAACCCTTCTGCGAATCCACACCCAGTCGGTCGGTCGTCTCGTTCCACTCGGCGGCCGCCGTTTCAAGCGACGCCTTCGGATCCGCACCAGCCCACACCGCCGTGCACATGCGATCGATGCTCAAGAAGTAGTCCTGCGCGCCTGGCATGATCGGGTCGAGCAGACCGACGTTTGCCGAGTTGTTGAGGTTGGCAAGGTACTCCTTGGCGCTCGGGAAGAGCGCGCCGTAGAGCTCGGACTTGAAGTGCGAGATGCGGTACGGGTCGCGTAGCGCGTAGGGCAGCATGCAACGTGCCAGCGAGACGGGTGGCGAGCATACCCACTGCATGAACAGATACGCCGCCTCAGGGTTGGGCGAGTCGGCCGACAGTGCCTTGTTGTAGCCGGTGGCATGTTCCGGATTTCCCGGAACCACGGCATAGCCGACCTTGCCGGCGATTTGGGACTGCGGAATGAAGTTGATTGCCGTGGCCGACTGCGAATAGTTCGCCGCCATACGGCCGCTAGGAGGCCAGGAATAGATCATCGCGACTTTGCCGGTCAGGAAAGCCGCCCACAAGGAGACGGCGTCGAGCTCGTTGTTGCCGGGGATCGAGGCCTTGTTTGCGGCGAGCATGTTTGTCAGCGTCTTGACGCCGGCATCCGAAACCAAACCTGCCTTCATGTCGTCGCCGAAGAGTTTTCCGCCGTTGGCCCGGTACTGCTGCAGAAAGTCGAACTGATTGCCGGGGCTGCCCGCCTTGCGGAAATGTCCCGCGCCATAGACCTTTGGCGCCATCTGGTCGGTGATGAACTGGGCGATCTGGGCATATTCTTCCCATGTCTTGGGCGGTCCAAGCTTGGCGTTGAACTTCGCCTGGTAAGCCTCCATCATTTTCGGATCCTCGAAAATGTCCTTACGGTAGTAGAGAGCGAACATGTCGCCGTCGTCGAAGAACCCCCAGATCTTGCCCTTGTAGGTCGGCAGTGCCTTGTACAGGGGATGATAGTCCTCGAGGTCTGCCGGGTTCATGTATTTGGCGATGTAGTCGTCTAGCGGGGCGATGACGCCGCCATCGGCAAGCGACGGCGTCCAGGCCGGCGAGATGTCGAGGACGTCATAGGCCCCCGAGCCGGCGATGTGCTCGGCGACTGCCTTGGAGTACTGGTCCGGGTTCGACAGCTCGACGACATTCGACTTCATCCCGGTAAGCTGCTCCCACATCGGCCCACTGAAATTGCGCGGGTCGAGTGCCTGCAGGCCAGCCTCGTAGGTCATGTTGAGGGTGACGCCCGAATGCGCCTTGGCCGCCTCCGCCGCGCGAAAGGCGGAACCGTCCGCAGGCCCTTCCTGCGATGCTTTCAGGGCTGCCGCCTGCGCCTGGCCGAGCGGCGACGTGGCGTCCGCCAATTCCAATGTTTGCTGCGCCAGCGCCCAATCGGTCATCATCCCCAGCAGCGGGCCGGACACGGCCAACATGCCGGTCATCTGACCGAAGCGGGTGATGAAAGTTCGGCGGGTGGTTTCGCCGCGCATGAAGGCGTCGACCTCTGCTTCGAGACCTGCCTGAAAGTCACGTTTTTCACGATCGTTCATAGTGCTTGGTCCTCCCATTTTCCTTTTGCTTCACTCGTCCGCCGGCGCAGCGGTCAAGCATTTCCTCCCGTAAGGTCGCCGCAAACAGGCCGCGGCGGCGCGCCGAAAATCAGTGTCCTCCTAGGTTCCAAAGCGGGCGGCGAGCCCAGACAGCCTGGTCTTCCACAGCTCGCTCGAAAGCACCTCGCGATTGACCACGCCGCGCGGCTCGCGACCGCGCTGCACCTCCATTACCGCTTTGACGTCCGCGGCACCGTTGCCGGCAAAGCACTGGTCGGTCCAGCAAAGCGCGTGCGGCGCCAGGATGACATTGTCGAGTTTGAGGATCGCATCGTCTGCCTCGGGAGGCTCTTGTTCCAGCACGTCGAGACCGGCGCCGGCGATGCGGCGCTCCTGCAGTGCTTGCGTCAGCGCTTTCTGGTCGACGATCGGGCCGCGCGCGGTGTTGATCAGGTAAGCTGTCGGCTTCATCAGGGCGATCCGCTCGGCATTGACGATGTGGTGGGTCTGGGGCGACAGGGGGCAACTCACCGACAGCACGTCGGCGCGGCGAAACAGATCCTCCAGCCCGACCAGCTCGACACCCAGGTCGGCAGCGACCCCCTTGTCGGCAAACGGGTCATGGGCAATGAATTGCATGTCAAAGGGCTTCGCCAAGCGGAAGACCTCGGCACCGATGTTGCCGATGCCCAGCGACCCAAGCGTACGCCCGACGAGGCCGACCCCCATATGTTCGGAGCGCTTCTCAAAACCAACAGACCCTTTGCGGGTGAGCGCGTCCTTTGTCAGCAGCTTGCCGGTCAGCGCCAGGATGAAGGTGATGACGGATACGGCGACGGGCCGTCGCACGCCATCGGGCGTGATGACCAAGGCAATACCGGCTGCGGTGCATGCCTCAACGTCGACAGTGTCGTAGCCGACCCCGAAGCGGGCAACGACGGCCAGGCGGCCGCTCCTGGGGACACTCGTGGCATCGAAACGATGGGCGAGGAGGATCAGCGCATCGAAATCCTCAAGTTGGTCGGCGCGAAGCGGACTGTCTGACTCCAGGAACACCATCTCGACAGCTGTCGCATTGCGCAGCGGCTCCAGATCGAAATCTGGGTAGGTCGGCGAGCCGTCCGGCCTGCGGAAATCACCGGAAAGCGCCACCCTGAATTTCACGCTGTCCATCGTCTCCTCCGCTCCTATTGGCACCCGGCCCGGATCTTGGAAACCGCGTCGGCGATCGCGTCGTGCAGGACCCAAACGTCGCCTGAATAACAAATGAAATCGAAGCCCTGTGCGTAGAACTCGTGTCCCTGGGCGACGTTGGGCACCAAGCGTCCAAGCGATTTGTTGTGCTTCTTGGCGGCGGCAACGATTTTGGCCATTGCAGCAGTGAAAGTGGGGTGGGCGAAGTCGCCAGGAATGCCGAGCGAGACGGACAGATCGAAATGTCCGACCCACAGACAATCGACCCCGTCCAGTCCCGCGATGCCGTCAATGTTCTTGACGCCGTCGGCGGTCTCGATCAGGCAGATGAACGTCGAGCGCTTGTTGGCGGCCTCGAATTTGTCAGCGACCGAGCCCGGACGGTAACGGTCATGAGCGATCTGCAGCGCCACGCCGCGGGCGCCGGCAGGGTGGTATTTCATGGAGTTGATGATGTGCTGCGCCTGTTCGACGCTGCTCACCATCGGCGCGATCAGGCCTTCGGCGCCCATGTCCATGGCGCGGGCGAGGAAATGGTAGTCCTGCGACGGCACACGCACCATGACCGGCAGATCGGCCGCCTCGAAATAACGGATCGCACTCTTCAGCGTTTCCAAGCTAAATCCCGAATGCTCCATGTCGAAAAAGACGAAATCGCAGCCTGCGGACTTCAGGATGTGACCGATTCCCGGCGTGGCGAACTCGGCGACGAGCGTACCGAGCTTGACCCGCTTGTGAGAAGCTAACGCCCTGAGCCTTGGCTCCGACATGCACTTCCTCCCGTTCGCCCCAATGGGCCAATCCGCCTATGTTCGCCTCAATGCGTGGCTTCAAGAACGAGGTCGCAGGTCGTCACCAACTTGGTCACGACGAGCGGCGCGCTCTGCGTATTGAATTCGTCGAAATGAGCGGTGCGGCAGTGGTCCTCGAATGCGGCCTCGCTATCGTAAATCTCATAGAGCAGGACCCGATCCAGTTCGCCGCGCGCCTCCGTCACGTCAAAGCGGCGGCAGCCGGCCTCGGTGCGCATCGAGGCGGTCGCATTGGCGTCGACAAGTTCTCGGAATCTGTCCCGGGCACCAGGCCTCAGGCGGAAATCGACCCAGACGACAAATCCGGTCATCACTTGGGCCTCGCAAGTTGCAGATACCGCTTGGCCACATATTCGAGATGGCTGCGCATGGCCGCCTCTGACGCGTCTGGATCGCGCGCGGCGACGGCCTCGAAGATTTCGCGATGAGCCTGGTAAGCCTTGCGGTCTTCACCCTTGGCCAATGTGGTGCGACGCTGTTCGAGCAACCATTCAGCCAACGCCGCGTGAATAGCTGTAAAGATCCGATTGCGGGTGATTACCGCCAGCACGTAATGGAAGTCTACGTCCGTGCGCTCGAAGCGCGCCAGGTCGCCGATTGATTGACGGTTGAGTTCGAGCGCCTCCTTGAGGCTCTCAATGTCTTCCGGGGTAGCATGCACAGCGGCGTTGCGGGCAAGGCCGACCTCGAAAAACAACCGCGCGCTCTGGAAGTCGTGAACCCCTCCCGGCGCCGAAATCATGTGCCGAGCCGGCCCTGAAAGGGCGTCGATCACGAATTGAGGAGTGGGTCGAGTGACGCGGGCACGCTCCCCCGATTTTACCTCGACAAGGCCCATTTTGCTCAGATGCAGCAGCGCCTCACGGATGGAAGGCCGCCCTACCCCGAACTGCCGCATGAGTTCCCGTTCAGATGGGAGACGGTCGGCTTCGGCCAACTCTCCCTCTCGGATCATCCGCTCGAGGTGCGCTGCCACCTCGTCCGAAAGCTTCCGCTGTTTGATCAGAACTCCGATCATGTGGCATACCTGTTATACCAATCAGGTACGTTATGATCCCATAGCACCCTTGTCAACGATGTCTAAGCATCCGGTAGCCGAGCCGTTTAATCACTCCGCCGATGTCGAGGCGTCCTTTGCACACGCCTTCAACGTCTTCACCAAGGATATCGGTGACTTGAGGAGCGCGAGCACACTCTGCTCGGTGTTCCGATCGGGGACCGTCTTCGAACCCTGGGTCGGGTGGTCAGTTTCAACTGCGGTGTGGACCGCAGTGAGTGCCACCGGGCCGTGTGCTGGCCGAGACCTACCCAACCGCCTGCTTATGAGCTGCAACATGAGCCCTCGATGGCAAAGTAGACCTCGACCTGAGCAAGACCAGCGAATGGAAGTGGGGTTCACAGCCGAGGCGGAAAACGCGAACTCTCGCTGGTGGACCCATTTGGCAATACGCCTGCTCCATCTCGTAATCTTTTTGCGCCGCCGCAATGCCGCAAAGGAAGGTGGTGTCGGGTCAGTTCTCTCTAGGCTCCAGAGCGCTCGTCACGTTGTGCCCATCCTCGTGCGGTGGGCGGCCGCCGCTTGAGGATGCGCATTTGAAACTGGTTTTCTCAAGATCTTTTAGTCCTGAGGGCCTCAGGCGGGGGCGCTTGCCATTTAGTTATCGTCACCTGCAAATGCCGAACCCGCACTCGACGCCAATCTACGCGTTGGCCAGTTTGCGACATCTGGTTTCGGCGATTCCGCTTTCAGTAGCGACGATCATGCTGGACGGCTGATATGAGGCGCGTTCCCGCCTGGCAGCTTAGGGGCAGCAAGCAGGACGTCGGCTTTCTTGCCTCGACCTGGCCTAAGCAGTCATTCAATTCGTGGCCTCAAGCAACTCATCCACGCTCCTCCTGACGCGGCGTGCCAACCAGCCGATCTCGGGCTGATGTGCGTGGACGGCAGTCGTCCTTTGACCACCGCTTCTGGCGGCGCCGATTGGCGAGCCGCCTCGCCATCATTAGCTATGGAACGGAAAAGAAACCATTCAGCATCAGACTACCGCTTTTCGACGCACCTTTTCGACTATGTCGGAACGAGCGCTTGTCGCGCAGCCCACGATGCCCCCCATTGGTGAACCGGTTCCATGAAGAGTCTGACAATACGCCACCGCATCCTCGTCAGTTTCGCAGCCGTTCTGGTGGTCATGTCCGTGATAGCCCTCATCGCGTACGCCTGGTTTCTTCAGGCGGGGGAGGAGGCGACTGAGGTCGAGAAGGGCATCCTTCCGGACCTTTATCACAGTACCGAGATCATGACGGGCCAGATGGCGGCCCATAGTCTGCTTCAGGAATATGCCCTTCAGGACAACCCGTCAGACAGAAGCACGGTTGAAAACGCGATCACGACCAATCGCAACCAGGTGCAGCGGTCGATGGACGACTATGAGGCAACGATCGTCTCCGATATCGACAAGCAGAATTATGCAGCCGTCAAACAACTCGCCAACCAATTCCGTCTGGCTGAAACTGCTGTGCTGGAAACAAGCCGGGCTGCCTTGTCGAAAGGTGAAACTCCCAATGAAAGCCCAGCTATCAAGAACGAAGTAGAGCCGATCTTTGTAAAATTGCAGTCCGCTCTGCAGGCCATGGTTGAGGATCACAGAGGCGAGGCAAACAGCGCGACGCAGCGGATCAGCTCGATCGTCAGAACGGCCGAAGTCGGTTTGAGCGTTGGTTTGTTGATAGCCCTCGGGCTAGCCCTTCTTTTGGGTTACCAGCTGTTTCGCGCCATTACAGGTCCGCTCACCCGTTTGGTCGACGCGGTTCAATTGATGCGGCAAGGCGACTTCAGCGAACGGCTCGATCTGAGGCGCCGAGACGAATTCAGCGTGCTTGCCGACGGCTTCAACGCAATGGCGGACGATCTCACAACCCTCATTGGTCAGGTTCAAAGGTCCAGCATACAGGTCGGCACGTCGATAACTGAGATCGCCGCCACCTCCAAGCAACAGCAGGCAACTGCGACTGAAATCGCAGCGACCACAACAGAAATCCGAGCGACAGCCAAGGAAATCTCCGCCACATCAAACGAACTGGTCCGCACGATGAACGAGGTCTCCACAGTTGCCGAACAAACCGCTGCCGTGGCTGGCGGGGGGCAAGCGGGGCTGACCCGTATGGAAGAAACCATGCAGCAGGTCATGGAAGCGGCTGGCGCGATCAATTCCAAACTGGCGATCCTGAGCGAGAAAGCCGGCAGCATCAATCAGGTGGTGACGACCATCACCAAAGTGGCCGATCAGACGAACCTGTTGTCCCTCAACGCTTCCATCGAGGCGGAGAAGGCAGGCCAATATGGCCGGGGTTTTGCAGTGGTGGCGACGGAAATCCGAAGGCTCGCGGACCAGACAGCTGTCTCCACCTACGATATCGAGCAAATGGTCAAGGACATCCAGTCGGCAGTCGCGGCCGGGGTGATGGGCATGGACAAGTTTTCCGAGCAGGTCCGTCGGGGTATGCAGGACATCCAGCAGGTCGGCGGGCAACTCTTCGAGATCATTCAGCAGGTTCAGGGGCTGGTGCCACGTTTCGAAGTCGCCAATGAAGGCATGCAAGCACAGGCGACCGGCGCGGGGCAGATCAGCGACACGCTAACCCAGCTAAGCGAGGCAGCTCAGCAAACAGTCGAGTCCCTTCAGCAATCGACGCTCGCGATCGACGAGCTCAATCAAGTCTCAGGCGGCATGCGAAGTAGCATATCGAGGTTCAAGCTACGAGCATAGCGAGCCGGCAGTAGGAGGTGACAATGCTATTCCTCGCCTTCAGCATGGGTCCGGATCGCTACTTGATCGATGTCCACAAAATTGAAGAGGTGCTGCCCTATATCGACGTGAAAGTTCTTCCGGGTGCGCCAACTGGTGTGGTGGGTTTGGTCAGCTATAACGGAATACCCATCCCCCTGATCGATGTCACCCTTCTTGCGCTTGGCCGACCATCGGAGCGCCTGTTGAGCACCCGGATCGTTGTGACGCGCTATCCGGCGGATGATGGCGAGCGACGCCTGCTGGGGCTGATCGCGGAACGGGTGACGGATACGATCGAGCGAGACCCGGCCGATTTCGCGCCGTTCGGACTGGAACCAGGAACCCCGCCCTATCTTGGGCCGGTGGCTTCCGATGGTTTGGAGATCATTCAGTGGGTCAAAGTGGAAGCGCTGCTTTCGGAAGAGATTCGTACCGCTTTGCTCCGCCAGGCGGCAATAGGTGATCAATGACCGGAGCAATAGAAAAGCTCCTGACGGAAACCATTGGACTGGACAGTGCCAGCGTTGGTCCGACAGTGGTTCGTCAGGCGGTCAGAGAACGGATGGAAGCATGCCGGATAACCAACCCTCAGGCCTATAGGCAACACTTGGCCGGTTCCTCGCAGGAGCTGCAGGAGCTGATCAATGCGGTGGTGATCCCAGAGACCTGGTTCTTTCGCGACCGAGAAGCGTTCACGATGCTGGCGCGGCATGCGCGCGCGCACAAGCCTGCTCAGCCGATAAGAATCCTGAGCCTGCCATGTTCAACCGGCGAAGAGGCTTACTCGGTCGCCATGGCCATGTTCGATGCCGGCTTTGAGGCGCATGAGTTCAAGATCGATGGCGTGGACGTCAGCAGCCGCAATATCGCGACGGCTGAACACGCCATCTATGGCCGCAATTCGTTTCGCGGCAGCCATTTAGAATTCAAGGATCGCTATTTCGAAGCGGCCGAGGGCGGGTTGCGGCCTGTTGCTGGGGTGCTGAAACAGGTTCGGTTCATGGTAGGAAACCTGTTCGGTTCTCACGCGCCTTTCGGGCAAGAGGTCTATGACATCCTGCTTTGCCGCAATTTGCTGATCTATTTCAATCGAGAGCTGCAGGATCGCGCATTGATCTGCCTGAAGGACCTGCTGGCCAAAGACGGACTTCTTCTGGTCGGTCCGGCGGAAGCAGCTCTTCCAAGGGTGCATGGCTTTCTTTCCGCTGAATGGCCATTGGCCTTCGCCTTTCTGAAATCGGAGCCCGTCAAGACCACGGCGCCGAAGGTTTCGGCCGCCGTCCCGGTGCGGACGCCAAGCCCTAAGGTCAACAAGAGCGAGCCTCTTCGTCCGTTCCGACCGACAATTGGCAATGAAGGCCGCGGGCAGGCTCCGGCCAAGCCGCTTGCACGCGCTTCGGAAAGCCTCATCGCGGTTGAACGGATCGCCAATGCAGGACGCGTAAAGGAGGCACAGGAGGTCGCCCTGGCGCATCTCAGGGAGTTCGGTCCTTCCGCAGAAATCTTCTACCTGCTGGGCCTCGTCCAGGATGCGGATGGTTCTGCACCCGAAGCCGCGCAAAGTTATCGCAAGGCGCTCTATCTCGCGCCAAATCATCGAGAAGCTCTTGTCCATCTGGCCTTGCTGCTTAGCAAGCAAGGCGACCATAACGGCGCCGAGGCGCTGGCCGGCCGGCTGGGTCGGGTCCAGAAAAGGAGCGGCAGTTGATGGCGGCTTCGACAAGGATCGCTCAGCCGGTGGAGCAGATCGAAATCAACGACTGCTGGCGGCAAATAGGCGTACGGGGTGACAAGTCATGTCCGCTACTAGAGCAGCATCTCCACTGCCGCAATTGCCCGACCTACAAGAAGATCGCACGACGCCTCCTCGACCGTGCAGCTCCCTCGGCATCTCGCGACGAATGGCCTGACAACGCTGGTCGTGCAGGGATCGATTCGGCAGACAACGACGCGCTGCAGACGGCCGTTCTCTTCCGTTTGGGGGAGGAATGGCTGGCACTTCCAGTCGGTATTTTTCATGAAGTGGCTGAATCTCGTCGCGTTCATTCACTTCCACATCGCAGGAACAGTGCACTGCTCGGCATTGCGAATGTCCGTGGTGAATTGCTCATTTGCCTTTCCCTGGCCGAATTGCTCGGGATAGACGAGCGCAAGGAAGGGGAACAAGGCACGCGAACCAAGGTATTTCGCCGCCTTGTCGTGGTAGGCGAGCGCGACAAGCGGGTTGCTTTTATGGTTGATGAGATCCACGGCTTACATCGGTACCAGGAACGCGACACTCTCGCTGTTCCGGCCATGATTGGGAAGGCACTGTCTGCCGCTACGGTTGCCGTGCTGCCATGGCAAGGACGAGCCGTTGGCTGTCTCGATCCACGACAACTGCTCACGATGCTGGATCGGAGCATCGCATGACAGATGAAGACTTCAGCCAGGTTTCGATGCTCAGCCTCTTCCAGGCCGAACTGGAGACGCAGTCACGGGCTCTGACCTCTGGACTTCTGGCACTCGAACGCGATCCTATCGCCGCCGACGCCCTGGAAGCATGCATGCGTGCCGCGCATTCCCTGAAAGGAGCTGCCCGCATCATCGACCTGATGCCCGCAGTCAAAGTTGCAAATGCGATGGAAGACTGCCTGGTCGCAGCGCAACGCGGGCATCTGAGGGTGCGACGGGAGCATATAGACGCGCTTCTGCAAGGTTCTGACCTTTTGAAATTGATCGCATCGGGATCATCGAGCGAGAGCGCCAACTCAGAAGTCGAAACCTTTCTCGCGAAGTTCGAGGGGTTGTCCCTCCCCCAGGCAAAGCCCGGGCCCCAAGATTCTGCAGCTGATTTCGCAACTCCAGATCATGCCCAGGAGCAACTGGCGACGACCTCTTCAGCGAACCTCCTCGTTGGGGCGGTGCCGCAAGCCCACGGCAGCATCAGCTCTGATAGAATGGTTCGGGTGACGGCAGACAGCCTGAACCGATTGCTCGGGCTGGCTGGCGAGTCGCTGATGGAAGCTCGGCGGCTCAGGCCATTCGCTGACGGGCTGCTACGGCTGAAGCGACTTCAATCGGACCTCGCAAGTGCATTCGACAATCTTCATGCAGTGCTGCCGCCGGTTTCAAACGATGCGGCGGTGGTGGAGGCGCTGGCTGAAGCGCAGCGAAAGCTTCGGTTGAGCCAAGCGTTCCTGGCGGAGCGTTTCGATGAGTTGGATTCAGTGGATCGGAAAGCGACCGATCTTGCCAACAGATTGTACGACGAAACGTTGGCGAGCCGGATGCGGCCTTTTGAGGACGGCGTGCGACACTATGCGAGAATGATCCGCGACCTCGGCCGTACCCTTGGCAAGCGGGTGCGACTGGAGATCGTAGGCGGCTCGACCGGCATCGACCGCGATATCCTCGAGCAGCTCGATGCCCCTTTGGGGCACCTTCTGCGCAACGCTGTAGACCATGGGCTTGAACCGCCTGAGGAGCGCCTCGCGATGGGCAAACCCGAAGAGGGGCTCATCAGGCTCGAAGCGAGGCACAATGCCGGGCTGCTGCAGATAGCCGTGGTGGACGACGGCAGGGGGATAGAGCTCTCGAAGCTGCGCGAGACCGTCGTCGCCCGGCAACTTGCAACCAGGGAAAGTGCTGAAACACTCAGCGAAAGCGAATTGCTCGCATTTCTGTTTCTGCCAGGCTTTTCCATGAAAGCGGGCCTTACCGACGTCTCAGGTCGCGGTGTGGGGCTCGATGCAGTGCAAGCCATGACGAAGGAAGTCCGGGGAGTCGCAAGCGTCTCCTCAGAATTTGGCCACGGAACCCGATTTCAACTGCAATTGCCGCTGACATTGTCGGTCCTGCGCACGCTGCTCGTCGATGTCGATGGAGAGCCCTATGCTTTTCCACTCGCTGCCATTTCCAAGACTTTGAAACTGCAGCGGACGGAGATCAACGTCCTGCAGGGCCGGCCGCATTTTCGATTGAACGATCGACAGATCGGGCTGGTCACCGCTCGCGAGGTGCTCGATCGAGGTGAGCCCGGATCGGAACCGAACGAACTATCGGTCGTCGTCGTGGATGCGGGTCGGGGCGATGCGTACGGCCTGATCGTTGACCGTTTTCTCGGGGAACGCGAGTTAGTGATCAGACCTCTCGATCCACGGTTTGCCAAGATCAAGGACATCAGCGCAGCGGCCCTGATGGAAGACGGTTCGCCTGTTCTGATCTTCGACGTCGACGATCTGATCCGATCGGTGGAAAAGCTTGCATCGTCCAGCGGATTTCGAGCTCTTCGGCGCGCCGCGGGCGGTCCCGAAGCGAGCAGGCGCAAGCGCGTGCTCGTGATTGACGATTCACTGACGGTTCGCGAACTCCAGCGCAAGATGCTCGGCAATTACGGTTATGAGGTCGAAGTGGCGGTAGACGGCATGGACGGGTGGAATGCCGTCCGGTCTGGTCCTTTCGATCTCGTCGTCACCGACATCGACATGCCTCGCATGGATGGCATCGAGCTGGTGAGTTTGATCAGAAAGGACGCTGATCTCAAGAACACACCCATTATGATCGTTTCATACAAGGATCGGGAAGAAGATCGCGCGCGCGGGCTCGACGCAGGTGCGGACTATTATCTGACCAAGAGTAGTTTTCAGGACGAGGCGCTGATCCATGCCGTCGTGGACATGATTGGCGAGGCGGCTGAATGAGATCGAGATTGGAAGCCAGCGAATGAGAATCGGCGTAGTTAACGACATGCCGATGGCGGTTGAACTTCTGCGTCGACTGGTTCTGTCGACCGGCGAACATCAGGTCGCGTGGATCGCGACTAATGGGCGTGAGGCGGTCGAGGTCTGCAGACGTGATCTGCCGGATCTGATACTCATGGATCTAGCGATGCCAGAGATGGACGGCGTGGAAGCGACCCGCAGAATCATGGCGGAAACCCCGTGCTCAATCTTGCTGGTGACCGCCAGTATCGAAGCCAACCTCGCCGGCGTCTACGAAGCAATGGGTCATGGCGCGCTTGACGCAGTCGATATTCCGTCAGTGGGCATCGAAGGCAACGCGTCCTCGCAATCCGCCCGGCTTTTGACGAACAAGATACGAACGATAGGCAAGTTGATCGGCGATGCGCCTACCCAGGCAAAAAGGCGGATGTCACGTGCGGCTGAGCCGTCAACTCGACGCCTGATAGCAGTCGGCGCCTCTGCGGGCGGGCCGGCTGCCGTTGCCGCAGTCCTGAGCGCGTTTCCCGTTGATTTTCGCGGCGCGATTGTGCTCGTCCAGCATCTCGATGCTCAGTTCGTTCCAGGCCTTGTTGATTGGCTAGGGCAGCATACGCGTCTCCCGATCCGTCCGGCGGGGGAAAGGGATAGTCCACAAGCGGGCACCGTTCTCGTTGCCAGTTCTGCGGATCATCTGGTTTTCAAGTCAGCTCAGCAACTTGGCTATACGCCCAGCCCCAAGGACAATGTTTATCGGCCGTCGGTAGATGTGTTCTTCGAAAGTGCGGCGCAATGGTGGCCTGGCTCGGTGATTGGTGTTCTGCTCACAGGCATGGGCAGGGATGGTGCGCGCGGGCTGAGACAGCTCCGTGACAAGGGACATCTCACAATCGCGCAGGATAGAGCAACCAGTGCCGTCTATGGCATGCCGAAGGCCGCCGCCGACATCGGCGCGGCTGTTGATATTCTTCCTTTGGGTGCGATCGGCTCACGTATAATCGAAGCCTGCGAGCGCTCCACGTGAAAGGCCCCTTCCGATGACGCAAGAACCAGAGTTGGTCCCGCCACTCGCAGATAACTATTCATCCATGGTTCTGCTCATCGATGATCAGATCATGGTTTGCGAGGCGGTCAGGCGCGCCCTAGCCAACGAGCCCGATATTTCCTTACACTTCTGCACCGACCCGTTGAGAGCGATGACGGTCGCGGATGAGGTAAAGCCAACCGTCATCCTGCAGGATCTCGTCATGCCCGGGGTGGATGGGCTACATCTGGTGCGAGAATACAGGAAGCATGCGTCGACACGCGCGGTTCCAGTCATTGTGCTGTCGAGCAAGGAAGATCCAGCCACCAAGGGCGAAGCCTTCGCTGCGGGCGCGAACGACTATCTCGTCAAACTGCCGGATCGTATCGAGTTGATTGCACGCATTCGATATCACACGCGGGCCTATCTGGATCACGTCCAGCGAGACTCGGCACACCGAGCGCTGAGGGAAAGCCAGCGACAGCTGATCAGTGCAAATCTAGAGCTTGAACGTCTGACGCGGATCGATGGCCTGACAGGTCTCGGTAACAGGCGCTATTTTGACGAATATCTGGCGGCTGAATGGAAACGCGCTTTTCGCGCACAGTCCCCACTGTCGCTGTTGATGATCGATGCCGATAACTTCAAACGATACAACGATACCTATGGCCATATGGCCGGCGACGATGTGCTGAAGCAAATCGCCCGCGTAATCCAGAGCGGTTCCGGCCGCTCCACCGATCTCGCTGCGCGGTACGGAGGCGAAGAGTTCGTCATCGTGCTGGTCGACACCATACTGGAACAATCCAGTGCGATCGCCGAGCGGCTCGTCCAGAGCGTGCGAGAGTTGAACATACCCCACGGCCCGGATCGCGTGACCATCAGCGTCGGCGTCGCAACAGCGGTGCCCACCGAGAACGAGACGCCAAACGATTTCGTCAATGCCGCCGATTTGGCTCTGTTTCGTGCCAAATCGGAAGGACGAAATCGTGTTGCGCTTCATATGTCCCGCAGCTAGAGAAGCTCACATCTCAGTCAACGAAGCGCGCCCTGTTCGATTTGAGGACGACCTTGGCGAAGTCGGGCATCTCGAGACCTTGCCGCACCAGGCCATCAATAGTTTTCTCAGCCGCCCTGATGGCGGAGAGCCGGGCCAGCACAGTCTCAGCCTCCAGGCGAGGCACCACGGCGACACCGTCGCGGTCGCCGACCAGTATGTCTCCCGGCGAGATAGTCACTCCTCCCAGCACCACCGGGAATCCGACCGTGCCTGGACCATTTCGCGCAGGCGAATTCGCAATGACCCCGGCACAGTAAACCGGCAACCCGACCGCCTCGATCCCGACAACGTCGCGCACCAGGCCGTCAGTGATGAAGCCGGCGACCCCCTTGTTGCGCGCCATGCCGAGCACGAGATCGCCAGTTACCGCGGTACCGGCAAAGCTGTCGGTGGCCGCGACGATGACATCGCCACTTGCTGCGGCATCCAGTGCTCCAAACAGGGCGAGGTTGTCGGCGGGACCGCAGTGACAGGTCACGGCGACGCCGACCATCGTCGCAGTAGCTGGCGACAGTGGCTTGATCGCATAATGCAAGGCGCCGCGTCCCCCCATCGCGTCTACGACCTGGCTTACCGGCACGCCCGCAAAAGCACTGATGATTTCTGCTGCGGGCCGTTCGAAACGGCGCTTGATGGTGAGCAGTGGTGGGTCTTCAATCATGTAGCGGCCCCATTCCCTGAACGAACGAAATACAGTCCGGCCCGAGGTCGCGCAGGCTCCGCGCGCCCATCAGTCCCATGACGCGGTCGATCTCCTTGCGGTAGAGTTGGAGCACGTGGCGTACCCCCTCCTCGCCGGCGACCGCGAGCCCCCACAACTGCGGCCGCCCGATCAGACAGCACGAGGCGCCGAGCGCCAGGGCCTTGACGACGTCAGAGCCTCGCCTGATGCCGCCGTCGATAAGCACTGGTACGCGGCCGGCGACAGCCGCGACAACCGCCGTCAACGCGTCCAGGGATGCGGCGGCGCCGTCAAGCTGACGTCCCCCATGATTGGATACGATGATGCCGTCGATTCCTCGGGCTACAGCCTCGGCGGCTTCGCTGGGATGCAGGACGCCTTTCAGCAACAACGGTCCGGACCAGACAATGCGCAGCCAGTCGACATCGGCCCAGGAGAGTCCGGGATCGAGCATTGCGGCCATTCGGCCCGCCAATGCACCGACCGTCGCCGTATCTCCGGGGCGCGCGTAGTTGCCGAAAGTCAGTTTCGGGAGTCGGGTGCGCATACGAAGAAGCCACGCCGCCTTGGTGGCGGCCGCGAGGGTTCCGGCCACACCGAAGCGCGGCGGGATGGCAAAACCGTTGCGGATGTCGCGTTCACGGTTGCCAAGCATCTGGTTATCAATGGTGAGCACCAGCGCGTCGTAGCTTGAGGCACGCGCCCGATCCACCATTTCTCGGGTGAAGCCGCGATCGGTATAGACGAACACCTGCATCCACCGTGGGCTACTTCCGGTGGCTGCTATGTCCTCCAGCGTGCAGACCGATCCGTGGCTGGCGCAGTAGAATGTCCCTGCGGCCGCTGCGGCTCGGGCGGCTGCGCGCTCGCCGTCGGGCCAGAACAGCCCAGCCAGGCCGGTTGGCGCGATGCCCAGCGGGATGGCAAGTTTCGCGCCGAAGAGGTCAAGGGAAAGGTCTCGCGTCGTTGCACCGTTGAGTGGTCGCGGCAGAATGGCAACCTCGTTGAAAGCTTGCTCGTTCCGGCGCAGCGTTCGCTCATCCTCGGCACCGCCATCGGCGAAGTCGAACACCGGGCGTGGCAAAGTCCGCCGCGCGGCGATGCGGACCGCGGCCACGCTGTACAGGCGCTTCAACGCCGCCATCGAAGCAGACGATGCCGCACCGCCGGCGCCGGGGTCATCGCCTGTGTTTGAGGCGGACGAGGAGCTACTCACGGTTGCTTTCCGCCGATGCGACCATGATGCGTCGGTCCACCGCCTCCCGGAACACGCACGCAGGAGAGTGTTCCCTCAAAGGAGGGATCGCTGCCGGTCGCCAGCACGCCGGCATTTGTCACCCAAAGCATCTCGCCCGAGAAGACGCAGTTGGTCGTTGCCTTGCCGCAGACGAAGAAACCTTCCGCTGTGCCGTTGGGCTTCAGAACGTGAATGCCGTTGGCGGCAATATCCGTGACATAAAGGCGGCCATCGGCTCCGACCTTCAGCCCGTCCGGAATCGGATTGGGCCCAGGCAAGCGGCCCAGGTCTTCGACGCAACCATCCGGACGCTGCCGCTTGACGCGCCCCGTATAGGACTCCCCCCAAATGATCGAGCCGTCGGCTTCGATCGCCACACCATTGGGGAAGGTCGGCTTGTCGAAGCCGAGAGCAAGGTACGCACTGCCGTCGGGGTTGACGGCAAAGATGTAGCTTGGGTCCGGATTCCCCGGGTTGTATGTGCCGGGATCGCTGAAGATGAGCCGACCGTCAGCAGCAAATACAAGATCGTTTGGCCCATTGAGCCGAATGCCCGCGACTTCGCTCAGCAGGATTTCCGGCTTTCCGCCTTCGGCAACCCGCTGGATCGATGGCGTCGTCATGTCCGCGGCCCGCCAAGGTCCGGTCGTGCCGCCGTTCTGGCAGACATAGAGCAGGTCATCCGATCCGAGAACGCAGGCGTTGGGCGCTCCGGCAACATACGCGAACTGGCGAGCACTTCCGTCGCGATCTATGGCCGTCAGCTGGCTGCGATAGCTTTCGACGATGACAATTCGGCCATCGGGCAGCACCGTCGGGCCCTCGGGCCAGCCAAGGCCGGTCGCGACAACCTCGACGGCCAGCTTTTCAACCTCGTTCATCGTGCGACCCCCAGAACGGCAGACTATCAAGATTTGTCGGGTATAATCCAGCCTGACGATCTGGCGGTCACCGGACCCGGCGACTCGAAAGATAGCCAAGGCTGACGTGCGCGTTGCTGGGCCCCCCCTAGGCCCCACCCCGGCGCCGGTGAACCCCGACGGGCGGAGGCCTATGGCTACAGCGCGAGCCGATCGGTGTCTACACAGCTCGGTAGCACTGGCTTGCTCCTCCAGGTTGGGTGGCAGGATTAGGTGCTGCTGAGGCCAGCGTGCAAGGAACAAGTGCAGGTGGAGAAGGTTGAATCTCAGTTCCTCTCCCTCTAACACTCACAAAGTCCAACAATTCTCTGCTCCGCTGCCAGGCGCTCTTGAGCCCGAGCGTTTGCAGGGCGTGCGTGTGGCCAAAAGCTGGGGAGCGCCGCAGCGCCCAGGCGTGCAAATTGCTCTCTGAACGCCGATCCTTCTCCGAAGCTGGGGAGTAGCCCCAAAATCCAACAGCAATATCATGCCTCAACGGCGGTTTTGCCACTGCCAGTTTTGCGGTTCGCTCGCCTGTCAAAAGGGACAGTCTTTCGGGTCACGATCCGGAGTGGGTTTGCCAAGGGTCCCGGAATCGAGGTGGCCCACTTTTGCGTCGGGGCTCCGCCACTCTTCAGATCAACAGCAACCAGCACCAATACGCACCAATCACCATTTGCACAGCGAACGCGGTGAACCTGAGACTGACCGCGAGTTGGCTGGTTGAGACGAGGTGGATCACCGACTGCACTATACGTGCGCCTAACATCGTGGAGGCCAAGGGATCCGTGACATCTGTCTTTGAAATGATGATCGCGACTCCGAGCAGACCTCCGAAGATTGGAAGCCCTTCAATGCAGTTGGCGTGGGCACGGGCTAACCTCCGCATAAACGGGGAGAGGGCTCCGTTATCTGGCGTAAAGCCGTTTGCCGGGACTTGCCCAGAGATCACCAGGTAGCTCCGGATAACTTCCATCACGATCAGCAGGGCCAGCGCCCACGAGATGAAGCCAGTCAATGCGTAAGCACTCGCCGACATGTGCCCTCCCCGTGCTAGCACTCTAGGTCGTTGTAGCCGATCAACTAGTCTAATGCTATTCGACGAGGAGGGGCGGCCTGTAGTGGGGCCGAAACGGAATAGCAGCTTTTGGACGTTGTGCCCAGAATAGCTGCCGTTCAGCCAATCAGCAGTGATTGACCGCTTTCGCCCTTTAGCGACCCTTCCGCGCCAGATCAGTCGATGCTTGAAGCTGCCATTCGCAGAGTGAAAGCGGCGTCGAGCATGGTCAGAAAGGCGCGCACGGCGGGGTTGGCGCGTCGGCTTGCCGGCCAGAGCACGGTGACATTGTTTCGCTCGACCGCGAACGTGGACAGCACTGGGACCAGTTCGCCGCGCTTCACATAGGGAGCCGCCATGAAGGAGGCGCCTATGCCTATCCCACCGCCGGCTGCCAGCATGATGAGCACGGCATCGCTGGCATCGGCGACCACACCGGAATTGGGCACGATCTCGATTTCACGGTCGCCAATCCGGAAGGGCCAGCGAAAGGCCTGGCCTGTGCTCTGATATCGAAGGTTGACGGTGTCGTGCCCTTCCAGGTGATCGGGATGGGTCGGTGTGCCGCGTTCCTCGAGATAGGCTGGCGAGGCGAAGCAGCAAAGCCGATGGGGTGCGAGCTTGCGTGATAGTAGCCGGGTGTCAGCCAGATCACCGATGCGTATGGCGACATCGATCCCTTCCTCGATCATGTCCACCATCTGGTCACCCAGCCTGAGATCGACGATCAGGTTCGGATGGAGCCGACGGAAAACCGGTAAAGCCGGAGCGATCAGATGCAGTCCGATCGGCAGCGACGCGGCCACGCGCAACGTGCCCGATGGTTCGGAGCGCGCGGTCATTGCCGCCTGCTCTATTTCCTCCGCCTCGCGTAGCAGACGCAGCGCGCGCTCATGCAGGTCGCGCCCTTCGGGCGTGAAGGTGAGCGAGCGCGTTGTACGGGTAAACAGCGACACTCCTAAATGCCGCTCGAGCCGCTGGACGCTCTTGCTGACCGCCGAAGGGGAAATCGACAGCGCGCGCGCCGCTGCCGTGTAGCTGCCCAGCGATCCCGCACGCGCGAAGGCGATGATGCCAGTGAGCCGATCCAAAGTGATATGTTCCACCATGGCATTACTTAACCGCCATCGCCACCGATTATCAACCGGCGGTCATGCCGCTAGATTCGCTCCAATGACATGGATGAGCGGAGATTTCACCAATGAGCGATAAGATGAAGGCAGTCCGTCTGCACGCATTCGGTGGTCCCGAGATGCTGGTGTACGAAGACGCGCCTAGGCCGGGTGTGAAGCCCGGCGAGGTGCTTGTCCGAGTCCAGGCGGCCGGGCTTAACCCGCCCGACTGGTATCTGCGGGATGGCTATCGCGCACTGCCGCCAGAATGGCGACCCAACGCGTCCTTCCCACTGATTCTCGGCACGGACGTGTCGGGCGTCATTGAAGCGGTTGGCGCTGACGTCGCTGAGTTCAGCATCGGTGACGAGGTCTACGCAATGGTTCGCTTCCCCGATAACTTGATGACGGGTAGCAATGCCTACGCGCATTATGTCAGTGTGCCGGCATCGCATGTTGCGTTGAAACCAGCCGGCATCGACCATATTCATGCGGCTGGTGCGCCGATGTCGCTTCTGACGGCATGGCAGTTCTTGATCGAACTTGGCCACGACGAGCCGAATCCGTTCCAGCCCTTACCGCATGAGCCGGTGCCCCTCGACGGCAAGACGGTGCTCATCAATGGTGCCGGAGGCGGTGTCGGGCATCTGGCCGTCCAGTTGGCGAAATGGCGGTGCGCGCGCGTCATCGCGGTGACATCGGCCAAGAACGAGGCGCTGATGCGCGATCTCGGCGTGGATCAATTCATCGACTACAAGACAACCGCGGCGGAAGATGTCGTCCGAGACGTCGACCTTGTCCTCGACGCGGTGGGCGGCGCGGACATGGAGCGCTTCTTCCATGTTCTGAAGCCGGGCGGCGCGCTGTTCCTGGTCAACCCACTGGGCTTCGCTGGTCACGAAGAGACAGAGAGGCTGGGGATCACGGTCTCATCCACACAGGTTCGATCCAATGGCGCGCAGTTGGCAAAAGCCGCCCGCCTGATCGACGACGGCCTTGTGCGTGTCGTCATCGACAGCACATTCCCGCTGGCCGAGGCATCGCGCGCACATGAGCGCGCCGCCGACGGCAGTATTCAAGGCAAGATCGTGCTGGCCGTCTGAATTGTTGCTTTCAGTCCGACCGACCATCGGGAGTGCAGACGATCGGGCGGGATTACGCCGTTTAGCCGACGAAGACCACCGACCGACGTCCGGCTGAATCGTGCTCGACTACAAGTGCCGCGATGGCTGCCGCGATCTTCGCGCCGCCTTGCACTGACGGTTCGATAGGATTGGCGAAGTCCGCGTCCTCATTCGATACCAAGCGCAGGTCGACGAGCGGCAAACCGCGCGAGAACGCCGCCCGGGTGATGACGTCGTTGAGGACCGTCAGGGCAGTTGCGGCAAGTCTACGACGCTGTGGGTCGGGAAAGCGCGCCTCGTAGATCGTGCAGACAGCGGTGGGTAGGTTTTGGCCCAGCGCCCCCTCGAGCATCGTACAGTAGTCGTGCTCGAATTCCTCCCGGATATCGCTGATCCTGTCCAGAACCTCGGCCACCGAACGGGCCCCCTGCTCCAGAATCCCTGCATGACGAAGAGCATCATTGCCACCGACGCTGACGACAAGATGGCTAGCATCCTGGGGGAGCCGTTCAAGCTGCCGCTCGACGCCGCTTGTGACGGCGCCGTCGACGGCGTTTAGCGTTGCACGCCACCCCTCCGGCAAGCGCTCCCGCAGCTGTCGCACTAAGTCGGGCCCGCGCGCGACATAGGCAGCGTTGTCAAAGATCGAATCCCCGAGAAGGACGACGTGTGGCATCGGATGCTCCGTTGAGGCCTCTGCCAATGCTGCATCAGCAGAGGAGGTAAGGTGGTGGGTTGTGACTGCGGCAGCGAGCACGGTCAGGAGATCACGGCGAGTCAGGCCACCTGCAGAACGGAACGGCATCTCAGCCGTCCAGGAACGCCAGAAGCGCGGCATTCACCGCGCTGGCCTCTTCGCGCTGTACCCAATGCGTCGCCTTCTCGAACGTCTGCAGGCCCCGATCGTTGCAAAGGGCCAGACTGCGCTCGGCCAGGCCATATTCCAGAGCTTGGTCCTGCATCCCCCACAGTACAAGGGTCGGTGTCGTGATCCGCTGCTTCAGGCTTGGGCGGAAGCGCAGCGCCCGATACCAGTTGAGCATGCCGGTCAGCGCCCCCGGCCGTCCCCAGGTCTGCCGATACTCTGCGATTTCCTCCGCCGTGAAGGCATCTGTTCGGCTGGATTTGATGAGCGCCCGTGCCAGCAGAACCGAGTGCCCTGCTCCCAGAACAGCCTCCGGCAGCAAGGGGAACTGGAAGAAGGCCGCATAGCTGCTCCGCAGGAACTTGGTCGGAGATCGCAAGGAATGGGCAAGCAGCACCTCGGGGTGGGGCGCGTTCAGGATGACGAGCCTTTCCAGGCGGTGCGACAGCTTTGCGCCTGCCGCCCAGGCGACGATACCGCCCCAGTCATGACCGACGAGGTGAAACCTTCCGATGCCGAGCGCGTCGGCGATGGCAACGACATCGCCGACGAGCTTGGGGAGCGTGTATTCACGGATGGCTTTCGGCTTGTCACTGGTGTTGTAGCCCCTCTGGTCGGGAACGATGACCCGGAATCCGGCGGAAGCGAGCGCATCGATCTGCCGTCTCCAGCCGATCCAGAAGTCGCCGGGAGCAGTCTGTCCCGGTCCAGCCGCTAGGCTGGCAGCAGCGGAGGCGTCGATCAAAGTGAATACCTCGCGGAGTTGACGAGGAGTTCTGATAGGCAAGTTTCAATTTCGCGCTTTTTCCCGCAAATTCGAGAGCGTAAGGAATTGAATCAGTCGTTGATTAATCAGGCGTTTTCGCCGGCCTGTCACGCCGGAGGTCGCGGGTTCGAGCCCCGTCACTCGCGCCATTTCTCCTCAGGAGAAATGTGACATAATCGTCTAGAATCATGGTCTTGCATGAGGCAATTCAGATCCGGTCGGATCTGAACTCGATCTCTCCCGCAACGACCTCACCCCTCGGCCAGCAGCGCCTCGACCTCATGCAGCGTCGGCATGGATGGCGCCGTACCCGGCCGCGTCACCGAAATGCCGGCGACGGCGCAGGCGAAGCGGACGGCTTGCAGCGGCTCCACGCCTTTGGCGAGTGCGGCGGCCAGGCCGCCATTGAAGGCATCGCCCGCGCCGGTGGTTTCGACCACCGGACCGGCACTGACCACGGGAACATGGTCGGACCGAGCGGCCGTGTGCAGCAGCGCGCCTTTTTCGCCGAGCGTGATGATGACCGAGCCGACGCCCTTCTTGAGCAGGCTGTCGGCGGCGCGGCGAGCGTCGTCGATCGAAGAAACCTTGATGCCGGTCAGTTCCTCCGCCTCGGTTTCGTTGGGGGTCACATAGTCGCAAAGCGTATAGATGCGGTCCGGCAGCTTGGCCGCCGGCGCCGGATTGAGGATGGTGGTCACCCCTGCACCGCGCGCGATTTCGAGTGCGCGCAGTGCCGCGTCGATCGGCTGCTCGAGCTGGGTGACGAAGACGCCGGCGCCGCCGATCAGGCCGGCGTTGGCCTCGATGTCTTCAGGCGAGATCAGCATCGCCGCACCCGGGCTGACGATGATGGCGTTGTTGCCGGTTGTCTCCTCGATGAAGATATAGGCCGCGCCGGTATAGCTTTGCGGCGTCTCGATGACGGCGGATTTGACGCTCGCCTCTGCCCAGGTCGCCTTGGCCATGTCGGCGAAAGCATCGACGCCAAGCCGGGTCAGGAAGGTGACGTCCGCGCCGAGCTTGCCTGCCGCCACCGCCTGGTTCGAGCCCTTGCCTCCCGGTCCCAGCTTGAAGGAATTACCAAGAATGGTTTCACCCATGCGCGGCTGTCGATCGGCGCGGTAGGCGGTGTCGGCGACGAAAACGCCCAGAATGACGACAGGTTTGCCCGACGCCATGGCCCTACTCGGCGTCCGGCGGCACGACGCCCTTGCGAAAGGCGAAGCAGCCATAGAAGCGGCGCTCGCCGGTCTGGATGACGCAATAGGCTTTCTTGGCGCGCTCGTAGAAGGCATAGCGCTCGACCGAGATCATCGGCCAGGCCTTGCCTTCCGCCTTGTCGATCTCCTTCTGCACCTCTTTTTGCACCGGCGGGATCTCGTCCGGCTTGCCGACGATCTCCATGCGCGCGGCCGCATCGTCGACGAAAGTGTCCAGCGGATAGAGCGACAGCACCGCCTTGACCACATCGGCCGCCGAGGCGTCGATGTGCAGCAGCTTGCCGAGCACGGTCTGCTTTGCCACCGAATCGGCGGGGAAATTGGTGTCGGCGATGACCAGATCGTCGCCGTGTCCCATTGCCCTGAGCGCCTGGAGCACATCGGCATTGAGCAATGGGTTGATCCCTTTGAGCATGGCAGTCCTCGTCAAACAGGTTTGGTCAAAGTCGATTGGAAATCAGAGCCGGTTGCCGGTCTCGGCGTCGAAGAGATGGACCTGGTCGAGGCGCGGCTTGAGATTGAGCGTGTCGCCGGGCTTGAAGTCGTGGCGCTCGCGAAACAGCGCCACCATCTCGCCCTCGCCGAAACGCACGAAGACCAGCGTTTCGGAACCCGTGGGTTCGACCACCGAGATCTTTGCTGGCACGCCGTCGGCATGGATTTCGAGATGCTCGGGCCGCACGCCATAGACCACGGCCTGGCCCTCCTTGGCGGCGCTGCCGGCCGCGATCGGGAACAGCGTGCCCGCTATCTCGACCTTGTCGCCCTTGCGCACCACGCCCTTGAGCAGGTTCATCGACGGCGAGCCGATGAAGCCGGCGACAAACAGATTGGCCGGCCGGTCGAACAATTCCAATGGCGCGCCGACCTGCTCGATACGACCGTCGCGCATGACCACGATCTTGTCGGCCATGGTCATGGCTTCGATCTGGTCGTGGGTGACGTAGATGGTGGTGGTCTTCAGCCGCTGGTGCAGTTCCTTGATCTCGGTGCGCATCTGCACGCGCAGCTTGGCGTCGAGATTGGAGAGCGGCTCATCGAACAGGAAGACCTGCGGGTTGCGCACGATGGCGCGGCCCATGGCGACGCGCTGGCGCTGGCCGCCGGAGAGCTGGCGCGGATAGCGTTTCAGGTACGGATTGAGGTCGAGAATGTCGGCGGCGCGCTTGACCCGCTCGGCGACCACGGCCGGATCGGTCTTGCGCAGCTTCAGCGCAAACGCCATGTTCTGCTCCACCGTCTTGTGCGGATAGAGCGCGTAGTTCTGGAACACCATGGCGATGTCGCGCTTGGCCGGCGGCAGATTGTTGACGATGCGCTCGCCAATGGCGATCGTGCCGCCGGACACGGTCTCCAGCCCGGCCACCATCCTGAGCAGCGTGGACTTGCCGCAGCCCGACGGGCCGACCAGCACCACGAACTGGCCATCGGCGATATCGACGCTGACCTCGTGCAGGACCTTGACGGTTCCGAACGCCTTGGCCACATTGCTGATCGCGACTTGAGCCATCGTCCCCCCTTTTCTCGCGGTGAAGCTAGCCATTGCCAACGGCAAGGGCAAGTCGGTATGTTATCGATAAAAAGCCATTCGTGTTGACAAGGTAATCGATTACGCAAATATTGGCTGTTGCCAATCCGGCAGTCGGATTTTTATCCGAAAATCGGAGCTCCAGGCGACGCAGGGTGGGGTCCCACGTCCCCGTATGATAAAGGAGAACCGCCGACGTTTCGGCGTCGGAGGGATTGGCATTTTAATTCACGACTGTTGTTCTGGGAGGAATAGATGAGAGTCGGTCTGTACGAAAAACTCGTCCGCGCGGGTGCCACCCGGCGTGACATACTCAAAGGCGCGGCCTCGATGGCCGCGATCGCCGCCGCATCGGGTGCTGGGCTCGGCGCTTTCACCCGCCCGGCTGAAGCCGCCAGCGAGCTACGCTCCAAAATTCTGCAGATCCCCGGCGTCGGCAAGGGTCAGCCGACGGATGCCGATTTCCAGAAGGTCGGCGAACTCTGCCTGGAAGCCACCAAGGCCAACGTCAAGGAAGGCGAATTCGCCGGCGTCGCGCTCACCTTCATGGGCCTCAACAACCAGAACCTGCACAATGTGCTGTTCCGCGGCTTCCTGAAGCCGTGGGAGGCCTATACCGGCGCCAAGATCAGCTGGATCGACCTGGCGCAGGCCGACTACAATGCCCGCCTGCAGCAGTCGATCGCCACCGGCACCGTCGACTTCGACATCATCGAGATGGGCGCGCCCTTCGAAGGCGATGTCTGCGGCAAGGGCCTGACGTCCGAGATGCCCGACTGGGTCAAAGAGCAGATCGACATGAAGGATGTCGTGGCCTATCTGCAGCCGCCGGTCGGCACCTGGGACGGCAAGCAGTACCGGATCACCGTCGATGGCGATGCGCACAACTTCAATTACCGCACCGACGTTTTTGCCGATGCCGACCTCGCCAAGGCGTGGAAGGACGGCGGCGCGGCCACCGAATGGGGTGTGCCGAAGACCTGGCAGGAAGTCCAGGCCGTCACAAAATTCCTCAAGGGCAAGAAGTTCAAGGACCAGGACGTCTTCGGCTATCTCGATGCGCCCAAGGCCTGGGGCGGTTTCGGCTTCTACTTCCTCGGCAGCCGCGCCACCGCCTATGCCAAGCATCCCGACGACAAGGCCTGGCTGTTCGATGCCGACACGATGAAGCCGCGCATCAACAATCCGGCCTGGGTGCGCGCCATCCAGGACGTCATCGACGCGCTGCCGTCGGAGCCCGCCGACCAGATCAACGCCGACCCGAACACGACAGCCTTCCAGCAGTTCCTGGCCGGCACCGGTTCAATGGTCACCTGGTGGGGCGACGTCGGCTCCAACGTCAAGACCAACGATAGCTCGGTCATCGGCGACGTCACCGGCTTCTCGATCCTGCCGGGATCCGACGACGTCTACAATGCTAAGACCGGCGCCTGGGACAAACTCGCCAGCGGCCCGAACTATGCGCCAAACTGTGCCTATCTCGGCTGGGGCGTCTATGTCATGGCCCGCGTCGATACGGACGAAAAGAAGAAAAAAGCGGCATGGTCGGCCGCCGCTCATCTCGGCGGCAAGGACCTGTCAATCTGGACGGCGATGTATCCGTCCGGCTTCCAGCCCTACCGCAACTCGCATTTCGACATTCCCGAATGGGTGGCGGCAGGCTACGACGAGGCGTTCATCACCTCGTATCTGAAGTCGGAAGCCGACAGCTACAACCATCCGAACGCGGCGATCGAACCGCGCATCCCCGGCATCTTCCAGTACTATTCGGCTGCCGAGGACATTCTGGCCAACACATTCGCCGGCAAGATGAAGGCGCAGGAAGGCGCCGACGCCATTGCCGCGGCCTGGGAGAAGCTGACCGACCAGATCGGCCGCGAAAACCAGATCAAGCTCTACAAGGCCTCGCTCGGCGTGTAGGCTGATCCTATCGTGACAACAGGTCCGGCGGTGCAAGCCGCCGGACCTGACCGGCTCGGGCCGGTCGCAGGCTTGATTTTTTAAACGGACGGGGACGCGTGGCTGACCAGACCACCAATGTATGGCCGGCCAACGCCGGCCCAGCCGATCTGATCTCGCCGGCCCGCAAGCGGGCGGGTTTTGCCCTGATGGCGGCCGCCACGCTTGGCCTGCTGGCGGTGATCGCGTTTGAGATCCTCTACAAGAACGAGATCACCACGCTCGGCTTCGAGACCTGGCGTCCGATCGTCTACGCCTATGTTCTGTGGGGCGTGACGCTTGGCATCGGCCAGGTGCTGACGCGCGGCGAGGACGGCCAGCGCGCGCTGTTCCTGCTGCCGGCGCTGCTGTTCACCATCGCCATGGTGATCTTCCCGACGCTGTTCGGCTTCTATATCGCGCTGACCGACTGGAACCTGTCGTCCTTTTCCGGCCGCAAGTTCAACGGGCTCGACAATTTCTGGCAGATGCTGGCCGATCCCTACTACCGCAACGCGCTGTTCAACATGGTGCTTTATGTGCTCGCCGTGCTGGTTGAGTATGTGATTGCCTTCGGCCTGGCGCTGCTGCTCAACGCGCAGATCCGGGCGCGCAAATTCTTCCGAGTCGTCTTCCTGATGCCGCTGATGCTGTCGCCGGTCGCGGTGTCGTGGATGATCGGCAAATCGCTGATGGAGTACCGTTTCGGGCCGGCGGCGACGCTGGCGCGCCATTTCGGCTGGGAAAACCCCGCCTTCTTCTCCAACCCGATCACCGCCCGCATCTCGATCATGGTGCTCGACGCCTGGACCTTCATCCCGTTCATGATGATCATGCTGCTTGCCGGCCTGCAGGCGATGTCGCGCGACGTGCTGGAAGCGGCGCGCGTCGATGGCGCCACGCCCTGGCAGACTTTCTGGCAGGTCACCTTCCCGCTGATGCTGCCGGTGTCGGTCACGGCGGTGATCCTGCGCATCATCTTCAAGCTGAAGCTTGCCGACATCATCATTACCGTCACCTCCGGCGGCCCCGGCGGCGCCACGGATTCAGTGTCGAGCTTCATCTACCGCGAATACCGCGACCGTTCGAATGTCGGCTACGGCACCATGCTGGCGATGGCCTATCTCGTCATCATCGTCGTGTTCGTGACCTGGCTGTTGAAATTCGCCAATCGCTTCGTGCGCAACGTGAACTGACGAGGCACAATGAGCGTCCAGACCACCGACTATGCTGCCTCGGAAATCCGCTCACCGCTGGGTTTTCTGGCCAATCGCATCTTCATCTATGGTGCGCTGGCGTTCTGGGCCTTCATCTGCCTGTTCCCGATCTACTGGACCATCACCACCTCGTTCAAGACCGCGGTCGACGTCACGCAAGGACACCTCATCCCGTTCGTCGACTTCCAGCCGGACTGGAAGGGCTGGCGCTCGCTCGGCCTGTCGCCGGATTCGATCTTCCAGACCTCGACGGTGCGGGAGGAGTTTTTCAAGCGCTTCATGAATTCGGTCATCACCTCGGTCGGTGCGTCGAGCCTCGCCATCGTCATTGGCAGCCTCGCCGCCTATGGGCTGACCCGCTACCGCTATCAGTTCGCCTGGTTCAAGAACGAGGACATCTCCTTCTTCTTCCTGTCGCAGCTGATCCTACCGCCGGTGGTGCTGGCCCTGCCCTTCCTGGTGCTCTACCGCGAGGTCGGCCTGCTCGACACACGCATCGGCCTGATCCTGCTCTACACGCTGATGGTGCTGCCGATCGTCATCTGGATCATGCGCGACCAGTTCAACTCGATCCCGGTCGAGCTCGAGGAGGCAGCGCTGGTCGACGGCCTGTCGATCTGGGGCGCTTTTTTCCGCATCGTCATGCCGATTGCGCTGCCGGGCATGGTCGCCGCTTTCATCCTGGCGATGGTGCTGTGCTGGAACGAGTATTTTTTCGCCGCGCTGCTGACCTCGACCGACGCCAAGACCATCCCGGTCATGGTGGCGAGCCAGACCGGCTCGCAAGGCATCAACTGGTGGTCGATGGCGGCTCTTGCCACCGCCGCGATCGCACCGCTGGCGGTCATCGGGATTGCGCTTGAGCGGTATCTGATCATGGGCATGACGGCTGGGGCGGTGAAGTAGGCGAGAGGCAGCCCCCCATCGCTTCGTCATCCTAGGGCGAAGCAAGGAGCGAAGCGACGCGGCGCACACCCTAAGATAACGAAAATACGAAAGCCGCCCGACAGTCTCGTAGCTAGCGCCTCAGGATTTCCGTGAGATGATCCATGATCATCGCGACGCCCTTCTGCCCAAGCTCCGCCGAGGCGTCCTTGGCACTCGCCGTGTACCAGCTTGTATTGTCCGCAAAACGCCCGGCATCGACCGCTTCCGGACACAGCGCCAGCATCAGCGACGTCTCGCCGATGCCGGCGTGATCGAACGGATACTTCCCGTTCATGGCAGCCGACATCAGCGGGTGCACCTGCACCCAGTTGAAGAAATTCTCGCCTGCGGCGTGCCCGGCATAATAATCGGCCATCTCGTCTGAGCCCCACCAGCCCTCGCCGCGCTGCTTCTCGAGGAAGCGGAAGATCGCCTGGCGGCCGGCGGCCTTGAAGGCGAGATCGGTCGGCATGCCGGCGGCAAAGTTCTCGGTCTGGTGGTGGATGATGGCGTTGATGTTACGAAAGCCGATGCGCAGCAGGCTGTAGAACAATTCTTCGGCGAACGGCGCCAGCTGGTTGCCGCCGACCTGCACCGAGCCGTTGCCTTCGGGTGCTGCCACCACATAGCTCGCCGCACCGTAGTAGAAAGCCGGCAGGATGACGATGTCGGCCTCCTTCTCGTAGAGCTCCAGCGTCTTGATGACGGCCAGCGTGTCCATGCCGACAGCCATGTGCTCGCCGTGATATTCGAGCACGCCGAGCGGGAGAGCGACCGGCCAGTTCTCGGCGATCGCCTTGCGGATCTGGTGCGGCAGCATCAGTTCGTAGCGCATGATCTATTCCATGTTGGTGTGGCGGGCGCGCATGGCCTCGGACGACTGGCCGGTCAGCGCCTTGAGCTTCAGCACCATGACCTCGAACAGCAGGAACAGCGCCCCTTCGAAGACCGAGCCCATCGGCAGCAGCGATGTCTTTTGCGGCCCCTGGTCGCGCGCCATGGTCTGCGCCGGGATAAGCAAGGTGAAGTCGGCAAGCGCGACCGCACTGCTGCCTGCCTCGGCGGTGAGCAAAAGCACGGTGGCGCCGGCCTTGCGGGCGACTTGCATCAAGGTGAGCACCGTCGTCGTCTCGCCCGGGCCGGAACTGACCAGGAAGACATCGGCTGCGCCAAGCGGTGGCGTGTTCATGTCGCCGACCACCGACACCTCAAGCCCGAGGTGATAGAGGCGCATGGCGAACCCTTGAGCTGCAAGGCCTCGCGGCCGCAGCCATAGACGACGATCTTTTGCGCGCGGGCCAGGGTTTCGCAGGCGGTGTCGATGCCGGCTTCGTCGACGCGCGCCAGTACGGCGCCCAGCTCTTGCAGGGCGGTCGAAAACATATCCGAGCCGGCATTCGTCATGAGAGTCCCATCTGTCCGGCTGGGTTTGTGGCCGGTGATTTCGGTTGCGCGCTTTCGGAGAAAGGCTTGTTTTTGTTCATGCTATCACCGCGAAAATGCCTGTCCAACGGCCATGGCGGCTTTTGCTGAGCCAGCGGCGTGATAGTGTCATGTCAGACAAATCAATCCAGGAAATCAGCACGACATGAAGACACGGCATTTCGACCGCATCGGCAATGGCGGCCTCGACTTCACCGAGCTTGGCTTCGGCAGCGCGCCGCTCGGCAACCTTTACCGCGCCGTCCCTGACGCGGATGCCAACGCAACGCTGGAGGCGGCGTGGGCGACCGGCTGCCGTTACTACGACACCGCGCCGCTCTATGGCCTGGGTCTCGCCGAAACGCGGCTAAATGCTTTCCTGCGCGGCAAAAGCCGGGACGACTACGTGCTGTCGAGCAAGGTCGGCCGGCTGCTGCGCGCCTGCCCGCCGGAGGAGCGAACCGGCATCGGCAAGTTCTTCGACACACCGACGCGCAAGGAGGTCTACGACTACAGCTATGACGGCGTCATGCGCTCGTTCGAGGCGTCGCTGGAACGGCTTGGCGTCGACCGCATCGACATCCTTTTCGTCCATGACCTCGACATCTTCACCCATGGCAGCAAGGAGGCGTCAGACCAGCGCATCGAGGAATTCATGGCCTCGGGCTACAACGGACTGGTTGCGCTGCGCGACCAGGGCGTGATCAAGGCCTTCGGCGGCGGCATCAACGAATGGGAGGTTTGCCAGACGCTGGCGGAGCGTGGCGACTTCGACCTGTTCCTGCTGGCCGGGCGCTACACGCTGCTGGAACAGGAAGCGCTTGCCACCTTCCTGCCGCTCTGTGAGCAACGCGGCATCGGCATCGTTCTCGGCGGTCCTTACAATTCCGGCATCCTGGCGACCGGGCCGAAGCCAGGCGCCTATTACAATTACTCCGAGGCGCCAAGGGACATCATGGATCGCGTCGGGCGCATCGAGGCCGTCTGCGAGCGCCATGGCGTCAGGCTGATCGAGGCGGCGCTGCAGTTTCCGCTGCTGCACCCTTCCGTGGTGTCGGTCATCCCCGGCGGCCAGCGGCCGAGCGAAGTCGAAAGCAACCGCGCCCTGCTCGATGCCAAGCTGCCCGCGGCGCTGTGGGCGGACCTCAAGCAGGAAGGCCTGATGCGCGCGGATGCGCCGGTGGGCTGAAGGCGCGCCTCAGCGGGCTGACGGCTTGCCGCGATCGAGGCAAAAGAAAAGCCGGGCGAACCCGGCTTTCCAACATTCTCTGAAAAAATTTTTAGTTGACCGCGTCCTTGAGGCCTTTGCCGGCCGAGAACTTCGGCACGGTACGCGCCGGAATCTTCACTTCCGCGCCAGTCTGCGGGTTGCGGCCAGTCGATGCCGCACGCTTGGAGACGGTGAAATTTCCGAAGCCGACGAGCCGTACATCGCCGCCCTTCTTCAGTTCGCCAGTGATGACGGAGAACACCGCCTCAACCGCCGACTGTGCGTCACCCTTCGAAATGCTCGCGGATTCAGCGACAGCGGAAACCAGTTCGTTCTTGTTCATAAAAATTCCCTTCCATGAGAAAACCGGAACTTTCGACTCATCCGGCAGGAGAGGGACTTTAGAAAGAAGCGCTCGCAAACCCAAGTCAAAAAGCCGGAAATAAGTTGAAAAAAGCCCGGAAAAGGTGGGTTTTTCACATGAAAAAGCCGGGCTCAAGGCCCGGCTCTCTCTTTGTGCACTGCAACTTTAGTAGTTTCTAATGTGCAAGCGACTTTCCAGCATCGTCAACGGTATCGGTGGAAGCCGGCGGATTGACTGGCTCGACCCACTCGATCGGCTCCGGCATGCGCACCAACGCGTACCTCAGAACCTCGCCGACACGTGAGACCGGAATGATCTCCATACCGTTCTTCACATTGTCCGGTATCTCCGCCAGATCCTTGGCGTTGTCTTCCGGGATCAGCACCTTCTTGATGCCGCCGCGCAATGCGGCGAGCAGCTTCTCCTTGAGGCCGCCGATCGGCAAGATGCGGCCGCGAAGCGTTATCTCGCCAGTCATCGCCACATCAGCCCGGACCGGAATACCAGTCATGACAGACACGATGGCTGTCGCCATGGCAGCACCTGCAGACGGACCGTCCTTCGGCGTGGCGCCTTCGGGCAAGTGGACGTGGATGTCACGCTTGTCGAACAGCGGCGGCTCGATGCCGAAATCGATGGCCCGCGAGCGGACATAAGAGGCCGCCGCCGAGATCGATTCCTTCATCACGTCGCGCAGATTGCCGGTCACCGTCATGCGGCCCTTGCCGGGCATCATGACGCCTTCGACCGTCAGCAGCTCGCCGCCGACTTCTGTCCAGGCAAGACCGGTGACGACACCGACCTGATCGTCGGCCTCGACCTGGCCGAAGCGGAAGCGCGGAACACCGAGGTAATCGGCGAGGTTCGCCGCCGTAATGCTCACCGTCTTCTTCTTCGTCTTCAGGATCTCGGTCACCGCCTTGCGCCCGAGCTTCATCAGCTCGCGCTCCAGGCTTCTGACGCCCGCTTCACGGGTGTAGGTCTGGATGATGCCGCGGATCGCGTCCTCGCCGACGGAGAATTCCTTCGGCTGCAGGGCATGATCGCGGATCACCTTGGGCATCAGGTGACGCTTGGCGATCTCGATCTTCTCGTCCTCGGTGTAGCCGGCGATACGGATGATCTCCATGCGGTCCATCAGGGGCGCAGGGATGTTCAGTGTGTTCGCCGTCGTCACGAACATCACGCTCGATAGGTCGTATTCGACCTCGAGGTAATGGTCCATGAACGTCGAGTTCTGCTCGGGATCGAGCACCTCGAGCAAAGCCGATGACGGATCGCCACGGAAGTCCTGGCCCATCTTGTCGATCTCGTCGAGCAGGAAGAGCGGGTTGGACTTCTTGGCCTTCTTCATCGACTGGATGACCTTGCCGGGCATCGAGCCGATATAGGTGCGGCGGTGGCCACGGATCTCGGCCTCGTCACGCACGCCGCCAAGCGCCATGCGGATGAACTCGCGGCCGGTCGCCTTGGCGATCGACTTGCCGAGCGAGGTCTTGCCGACGCCGGGAGGGCCGACGAGGCACAGGATCGGCCCCTTCAGCTTCTTCTGGCGGCTTTGCACGGCGAGATACTCGACGATGCGGTCCTTGACCTTGTCGAGGCCGAAATGATCGGTGTCGAGCACGTTCTGCGCAAACGCCAGGTCCTGCTTGACCTTGGAGTTCTTGCCCCACGGGATCGACAGGATCCAGTCGAGGTAGTTGCGCACGACGGTCGATTCCGCCGACATCGGCGACATCGTCCGCAGCTTCTTCAACTCGGCTTCCGCCTTTTCGCGGGCCTCCTTGGAGAGCTTGGTCTTCTTGATGCGCGCCTCGATCTCGGCGGCCTCGTCGCGGCCGTCCTCGCCTTCGCCGAGCTCCTTCTGGATCGCCTTCATCTGCTCGTTGAGGTAATATTCGCGCTGCGTCTTCTCCATCTGGCGCTTGACGCGCGAGCGGATGCGCTTCTCCACCTGCAGGACGGAGATTTCGGCTTCCATGAAGCCCATCGCCTTTTCCAGCCGTTCCTTGACGGACAGCGTGGCCAGCATCTCCTGCTTCTCGGGGATCTTGATGGCGAGGTGCGAAGCAACCGTATCGGCGAGCTTGGAATAGTCGTCGATCTGGCTGGCGGCGCCCACCACTTCAGGCGAGATCTTCTTGTTCAGCTTGACGTAGTTTTCGAAGTCGGTGACGACCGAACGGGCGAGCGCCTCGACCTCGACCTCTTCCTCCTCCGGCTCGACCAGCGCCGTGGCGGTAGCTTCGTGGAAGTCCGGACGGTCGGTGAACGAGACGATCTTGGCACGCGACGCGCCTTCGACCAGCACCTTGACGGTGCCGTCGGGCAGCTTCAGCAATTGCAGCACATTGGCGAGCGTGCCGATGTCGAAGATCGCATCGGGCTCGGGATCGTCATCGGCGGCATTCATCTGGGTGGCAAGCAGGATCTGCTTTTCCTGACCCATAACCTCTTCCAGCGCCTTGATCGATTTTTCACGCCCGACAAAGAGCGGAACGATCATGTGCGGGAACACCACGATGTCGCGCAGTGGGAGGACTGCGAAGACGCCGTCGCTGGGAGCCTTGGATATTTTGGCCATTGTCCAACCTTTCATGTCGCGGCCGCTAATCGAGCCAACCGCGAATCTCATATTAACGACCGAGGATCGTTCCGCCTACCACCGTTTGTGACGGGAGTTTTACAGCACAGAATTCGGCACCACGGCCTTCCGATGTTAGTTGGATGCACGAGGGGCAAAGATCAAGGGTCGACACGTTCGTTCATCCACTCCGTCACAAGGATCGGTACCTCACCACAGCAAAACGGCGCCCCGCGGGCGCCGTTCCATAAAAAGGTTAGGCCAGATGCCAGATCAGGCGCTGACGTTGCCCTTCTTTTCCTTCTGCTCGGAATAGATGTAGAGCGGCCGGGCGCTGCCGGTCACCACTTCTTCCGAAATCACCACTTCGCGCACGCCTTCCAGGGCGGGCAGTTCGAACATGGTGTCGAGCAGGATCGCTTCCATGATCGAGCGGAGGCCACGGGCGCCGGTCTTGCGCTCGATGGCGCGCTTGGCGATCGCCGACAGCGCATTCTCATGGAAGGTCAGGTCGACACTTTCCATCTCGAACAGCCGCTGATACTGCTTGACCAGCGCGTTTTTCGGCTCGGTCAGGATCTGGATCAGAGCCGGCTCGTCGAGGTCTTCCAGCGTCGCCAGGACCGGCAGACGGCCGACAAACTCGGGGATGAGGCCGAACTTCAAGAGATCCTCGGGCTCGACCAGGCGGAACACGTCACCGGTGCGGCGATCCTCGGGCGAAGCGACGATGGCGCCGAAGCCGATGGAAGTCTTCCTGCCGCGATCCGAGATGATCTTGTCCAGCCCGGCGAAGGCGCCGCCGCAGATGAACAGGATGTTGGCGGTGTCGACCTGCAGGAACTCCTGCTGCGGATGCTTGCGGCCGCCCTGCGGCGGCACGGAGGCAACGGTGCCTTCCATGATCTTCAGAAGCGCCTGCTGCACGCCCTCGCCCGACACGTCGCGGGTGATCGATGGGTTGTCGGACTTGCGCGAGATCTTGTCGATTTCATCGATGTAGACGATGCCGCGCTGGGCGCGCTCGACATTGTAGTCGGCCGACTGCAGCAGCTTCAGGATGATGTTTTCGACGTCCTCGCCGACGTAACCGGCTTCGGTCAGCGTCGTCGCGTCGGCCATGGTGAAGGGCACGTCGATGATGCGGGCCAGCGTCTGGGCAAGCAGCGTCTTGCCGCAGCCGGTCGGGCCGATCAGCAGGATGTTGGACTTCGCCAATTCGACGTCGTTGTTCTTGCCGGCATGCGCGAGGCGCTTGTAGTGGTTGTGGACCGCCACCGACAGCACGCGCTTGGCGTAGGGCTGGCCGATGACATAGTCGTCAAGAACCTTCAGGATCTCCTGCGGGGTCGGCACGCCCTCGCGCGACTTCACCATCGAGGTCTTGTTCTCCTCGCGGATGATGTCCATGCATAGCTCGACGCACTCGTCGCAGATGAACACCGTTGGGCCGGCGATCAGCTTGCGCACCTCGTGCTGGCTTTTGCCGCAAAACGAGCAATAAAGCGTGTTCTTCGAATCACCGCTGTTGTTGCCGACTTTGCTCATTTTCCTGTCCTTTCATGGCCGCCCGCCGATGGTCTGGCTGAAAGGGCGCATATTCTATCTATCGCGGGAATTCGCCGCCGCCAGTGTCCCGGCTCCCGCAACGCATTCCGTACGAAACACAAATCAGAAAACGTCGCAATGATTCGCGCCAACCCTGCACAAAGCTAAGCCGTCGAAAATCAACATAGCCTTAACGTAGGCAATCCCATCCACCGAGGGAACAGCCAATTGTGGCCGAAATGCCGCAAATCCCAGCAAAAGCGCGTTATCCCGCCACCCAACTGCCATGCAGCGATTATGCCGCAGCGCCTTCGACCGGCTCGCGCGACGAAATGACCTTGTCGATGAGGCCGAAATCCTTGGCTTCGTCGGCTGTCATGAAATGGTCGCGGTCAAGCGTCTTTTCAATGTCTTCGTAGCTCTTGCCGGTGTGTTTGACGTAGACCTCGTTGAGGCGGCGCTTCAGCTTGATGATGTCCTGCGCGTGCCGCTCGATGTCGGAGGCCTGGCCCTGGAAACCGCCGGAAGGCTGGTGAACCATGATACGGGCGTTCGGCGTGGCAAAACGCATGTCCTTGTGGCCGGCGGTCAGAAGCAGCGAGCCCATCGACGCCGCCTGGCCGATGCACAGCGTCGACACCGCCGGCTTGATGAACTGCATGGTGTCGTAGATCGCCATGCCCGAGGTCACCACGCCGCCCGGCGAGTTGATGTAGAGATTGATCTCTTTCTTCGGGTTCTCGGCCTCGAGGAACAAAAGCTGTGCACAAACCAGCGTCGCCATACCGTCTTCGACCGGGCCGGTGATGAAAATGATGCGCTCTTTCAGCAGGCGCGAGAAAATGTCGTAGGCCCGCTCGCCGCGATTGGTCTGCTCGACCACCATCGGAACGAGGTTCATGTAGGTTTCGACGGGGTTCTTCATGGACTACCCTTTTTGGAGATGGGGATTCCGGCGCCGGAACATCGGGCAGAATCGGTTCTTGATGGTTAGAATGTAAATAGGATGCCGGCTCACCCTAGCGCAAGGCCGCCTCCTCCTAGCCATCTGGTTAAGTCGAATCAAGGTTTCCGCGCAAGGGAAAGTCCGAACGCGGCCAGCGGCGTTTTTGCGGTGTAGCAATTCCTTAACCGCGTCGCTTAACGAAATGCGGCGAAACCGCTTTCCCCCGGAGAACCTTCCCCTACAATTCAACATTGAACCTCACGTTTCGGGTTCAAACAGGGGGAGTGCCATGATCAGGAAAACTGCTTGCCTCGCCATCTCCGGCCTTGCCGGTCTCGGCATGGTGTCCGATGCGGTTGCCGGCGGCCGGGCCGCCGAATGCTATGAGCCGGTGCACAGGCCGGCGCTCTATGACACCGTCTATGAAGACGTCATGGTCAGTCCCGGCGGGCAGTTGGTCGACTATGATCCGCCGATCTATGGCACCATGGAGCGCGTCGAGCAGATCGCGCCGCCCCGAGTCACCTATGACATCGTACCGGCGAGAACCCGCACCGTTTACCGCACGGTCCAGGTCGACGATGGCGGCTATGCCTGGGAATGGCGCGTCATCCACGGCCGCAAGGTGCTGTGCAAGGTGTGGCGCAAGGCCCGCTACGCGCGTGTGGCCGAAACAGTGGTGGTTGAACCGGAGCGCACCCGCCGGGTTGTGCTGCCGGCCGAATATGAGAGCGTCGCCCATGAAGTGCTGGTGCGGCCCGAGCGGCGGCACGTCACCCAGATAGCGCCGTCATACCAGAGGATGGCGCGCCGGGTGGTGGTGCAGGAAGGCTCGACCAGCTGGCGCCGCGTGCATATTGCCAGGCATTGCGAGGATTAGACTTCGGTACTTCGCCGAGGTCCGCCTCGGTTGGCTCAATCCATAGGGCCGTCGGGTGCCAACATCCGGTCTGGCACCAAGCCGGCAAGCCGCGGTAATGGTCTGGCATGACCACATCCATGCCGCCCTACCTCGCCTTTGATCCAGCCACGCGCCGCCTGCGGCTCGATCCGCACGAACCGGCGTTTTTCCAGAACCCCTACGACGCCTATGCCGTCCTGCATGGCGCATCGAATGCCTTCTTCTGGGAGGAATTCGGCTTTTGGTGCTTTGGCGGCTTCGACGACGTCAACCGGCTGTTGCGCGACCGCCGCTTCGGTCGCCAGAACCCGGCCGGCATTCCCGACAGCCGCGGCATCGGCGAGGATCGCTCGCATTTGGCCGCTTTCGACGGCATCGAGAGCAATTCGATGCTGGAGCTGGAGCCGCCGGTGCACACCAGGCTCAGAACCCTGGTCAACCGCGCCTTCGTCTCGCGCCAGGTCGAGCGGCTGCGGCCGCGCGTGGAGGCGCTGGCCAATGAGCTGATCGACCGTTTCGAACCGCGCCAGGTCGATCTATTGCCCAGCTTCGCCGCACCTTTGCCGATCACCATCATTGCCGAAATGCTCGGTGTGCCGGTCGAAATGGGGCCGCAACTGCTCGACTGGTCGCACCGGATGGTGGCCATGTACATGCATGGCCGGACGCGCGAGACCGAGGAAGCGGCCAATCGCGCCGCGCACGATTTTTCCGACTTTTTGCGCGGCTATGTCACCGAGCGGCGGAAGAAGCCTGGCGACGACCTGCTATCGCTGCTGATCGCGGCACAAGAGGATGGCCAGAAGCTGTCGGAAGACGAGTTGGTCTCGTCTGCCATCCTGTTGCTCAATGCAGGCCACGAGGCGACCGTCCATCAAACCGGCAACGCCGTGCGCACGTTGCTGGCGCAAGGCGGCGACCCCGGCCGTTTCTTCACCTCGCCGGAAGCAACCGCTGCAACGGTCGAGGAGTGCCTGCGCTTCGACGCGCCGCTGCACATGTTCACCCGCTACGCCTATCAGGAGGTCGAGGTGACATCGGGGGTTGTCGTACAACCGGGCGAGACGGTCGGCCTGCTGCTCGGCATGGCCAATCATGATCCGCTTGCCTTTGCCGAACCCGGCGCCTTCCGGCCCGGCCGACTAGACCAGAAGAATGTCTCGTTCGGCGCCGGTATCCATTTCTGCATCGGTGCGCCGCTGGCGCGGCTGGAGTTGCAGGTGTCGCTGAAAACCCTGTTCGAGCGGCAGCCGCAACTCCATCTTGCGGAGCAGCCGCGCTTCCGCGACACCTATCATTTCCATGGGCTGGAAAAGCTCACTGTGAGCTTGTGAGGACGGCGGAGCCGACGCATGCCCGAGAAAATGAGATTCGCCTTTCTACAGGAACCACCCTTCTGCTTTATCGACGGATCGGGACGTCTGGGCGGCAGCGATGCCCAACTGGCCAAGAGGGTCTGCCTGACGCTCGGGCTGGAACTTTTGCCCATCGAGACCGAGTTTGCCGAGCTGCTGCCTGGGCTTGCCGAAGGGGTGGGACATGACCACCGGCCTGTTCATTTCCGAAGACCGCCGGAAGCTGGTCGACTTCACAAGGCCGATCTGGATGCTGGCGGATGGATTGCTGGTCGCGAAAGACAATCCCCGCGCCTTTGATGGCTATCGGTCCGTCGCCAATGATCGGACGGCGCTGATCGGCGTCATATCGGGCCAGATCCAGCACCGGACGGCCCTGCAAAACGCTATTCAGCCCGAACGGCTAAGGATATTTGCCACCCAGGCCGAAGCAGCTAACGCCGTCGCGGCCGGCGTGGTGCATGCCTATGCGAGTGTAGCGCTCGCGCATCGCGGCTATCTGAGCCGGCGACCCGACGCGCCTCTCGACGTCGTCGACGTCCCGGCAGTCGAAAAACAGCCAGCGCCCGGCGCTTTCGCTCTCGCCAAAGGCAGTGCCACCCTGCTCCAGCGCGTCGACTTATGCCTCAGTGATTTGCTTGGCAGTCCCTGGCACAGGGAGATGATGAGCGGATACGGCTTTTCCGACACTGACATCGATCGGCTTTTGTGAAGTCCAAGCGCGCCGCGAGATCAGAGCTTGACCACATACTCCTTGCGGGTCGTTTCAAGCACTTCCCAGCTGCCCCTGAAGCCTGGCCTGAGCACGAAGCTGTCGCCGGCGCGCACCGTGCGGGCCTCGCCGCCATCCTCGGCAACCACCGAGACGCCGGACAGGATGTGGCAGAACTCCCATTCGTCATATTCGATGCGCCATTTGCCCGGCGTCGCTTCCCAGATGCCGGCATAGAGGCGGCCATCGCGCTCCTCGACATTCCAGGTGCGGAACTTCGGATCGCCCGCAATCAGACGATCCGGCGCCGGGGCGCCATGTTCGGCGTCGACGCTGTCGGTCGATATTGCCAAGTAATGCGCGGACAGGGTTTGCCTCCAACAGATTAGTGAGTAGTGAGTAGTGCAGTGAGTAGTGCAGTGAGTAGTGACTAGTGAGTAGTGAGCGGAAAGCGCTCCCTCGAGCGGGTGGCTGATCACTAATCACTGCTAACTAGTGAATACCGACTACTACTCACTACTCACTACTCACTACTCACTACTCACTACTCACTACTCACTACTCACTACTCACTACTCACTACTCACTCAAAAAATCAAACCTTGGTCAAAGCCTGTTCCAGATCGGCGACGATGTCGTTGACATCCTCGATGCCGACGGAAAGCCGGACCGTGTCCGGTCCGGCACCCGCCTTGACCTTCTGCTCGTCGGAAAGCTGGCGATGCGTGGTCGAGGCCGGATGGATGACCAGCGACTTGGTATCGCCGACATTGGCGAGGTGCGAGAACAGTTCGAGCGCCTCGACGAACTTGATGCCTGCGTCGTAGCCGCCCTTCAGGCCGAAGGTGAAGACAGCACCGGCGCCTTGCGGCGAGTATTTCTTCTGCAGCGCGTTGTTCTTGTCGCTGGGCAGGCCGGGATAGTTGACCCAGGCGACCTTGGGGTGGTTGGACAGCCAGCCGGCTACGGTGATCGCATTGTCGCAATGGCGCTGCATCCTGAGTGGCAAGGTCTCCAGCCCGGTCAGGATCAGGAAGGCATTGAACGGCGAAATCGCCGGGCCGATGTCACGCAGGCCAAGCACGCGCGCGGCGATGGCGAAAGCGAAATTGCCGAAGGTTTCGTGCAGGACAAGGCCGCCATATTCGGGGCGCGGCTCCGACAGCATCGGATATTTGCCGGATTTCGACCAGTCGAACGTGCCGCCATCGACGATGGCGCCGCCGATCGAATTGCCGTGGCCGCCGATGAACTTGGTCAGCGAATGGACGACGATGTCGGCGCCATGCTCGATCGGCCGCACCAGATAGGGCGAGGCCAGCGTGTTGTCGACGATGAGCGGCAAGCCGTGCTTGCGGGCGATGTCGCCGATTTTCTCTATGTCGACGAAGGTGCCGCCGGGATTGGCCAGGCTCTCGATGAAGATCGCCTTGGTCTTGTCGTCTATCTGGCTTTCGAAGGTGGAGACGTCGTTGGTGTCGGCCCAACGCACCTCCCAGCCGAAATTCTTGAAGGCATGGCCGAACTGATTGATCGAACCACCGTAAAGCCTTGTGGCGGCCACGAAATTATCGCCAGGCCGCATGAGATTGTGGAACACGATCACCTGTGCGGCATGGCCGGAAGCAACGGCAAGTGCAGCCGTGCCGCCTTCGAGCGCCGCGATCCGCTCTTCCAGCACCGCCTGGGTCGGGTTCATGATGCGGGTGTAGATGTTGCCGAAGGCCTTCAGCCCGAACAGCGAGGCGGCATGGTCGGCATCGTCGAACACAAAGGAGGTCGTCTGGTAGATCGGCGTGGCGCGTGCGCCCGTCGCCGGGTCGGGCTTGGCGCCGGCATGGACGGCGAGCGTGTTGAAACCGGGCGTGCGGGTCATCGAAAACCTCCCTGAGCGGTAAACGTGTGAATGATGAAATGGTCAATGGTGAGCGATGAATGGTGGTCGCAAAGTCGGCCAGTCCCACCTTGATTGCAAGCCGCTCATATGCGGCTTTACCCGGCTTCCAGGAAAATCCTTCTATTCACCATTCACCATTCACTGCCTTACTTCTGGCGCACACCGAAACTCTGGAATCCCGACCGCATCAGCGGCTTCTTCGACGAAAGCACACCGGAGTTGACGCCGGTCCAGCCGATCTCGCCCGACAGCTTGCCATATTCGATCTTCGGGCAGCGGTTCATCACCACCTTGATGCCGGCCGCCTCGGCACGCGTCGCCGCCTCGTCATCGCGCACGCCAAGCTGCATCCAGACGACTTTCGGCAAGGGATCGAGCTTCAGCACCTCATCGACAATGCCGGGCACCGCTGCAGAGGCGCGAAAGATGTCGACCATGTCGACCGGCTCCGGCAGATCGGCAAGGCTGGCATAGGTCATGCGGCCGAGGATTTCCTTGCCGGCCTGCCCAGGATTGATCGGAAACACCGAAAAGCCCTTGGCCAGCAGATATTTCAGCACGAAAAAGCTCGGCCTGACATCGTTGGCCGACGCGCCGACCATGGCGATGGTCTTCACAGAATTGAGGATGCCGCCGATATAGGCATTGTCGTAGCTATCGTGATTCACTCGTCGGTCTCCCTCAGTGCTTCCTCCATAAAGGACTGCGGGTCCGTGCAGAAGTCGCGCATCATGCGAAAATGATCGGTATCGGTGAAATCTGTGGGGTCGAGGCCGAAGCGGCTGATGCGGAACAGCCGCGCGCCCGGACAGGCCATCAGCAGCGGCGAGTGCGTCGCCATGATCACTTGAGCCGTGCCGGACCGGTCCATGCGCCGCAGCATCTTCAGCAGCTCGATCTGCCGCGATGGCGACAGCGCGCTTTCGGGCTCGTCGAGGATGTAGATACCTTGCCGGCGGCAGCGCTCCTCGAAGAAGCGGATGAACCCTTCACCATGCGACCAGGACAGGAAATCCGGCGGCGCCCCGCCAGATTCCAGCGCCGCCTGATCGAGATAGCGGGCAACCGTGTAAAAAGATTCGGCGCGGAAGAACCAACCCGCTGTGACCTTCGGCAGCCAGTGGCCGCGCAACGTGTCGGCAAGCGCTGCACCACTCTCGTCGATGGCGCCGGAGTGGTCGACGGGCATGTAGCCCTTGCCGCCGCCGGCTTCGTCGTAACCGGCCAGCGCGCCGATCGCTTCCAGCAGCGTCGATTTGCCGGTGCCGTTTTCGCCGACAATGATGGTGATCGGCGTGGTGAATTCGAGCTCGAATTCGCGGCCGCGGAACAGAGGCAGGTCCAGGGATACTTGTCCCAATCTTCCACGCGCTCGGGGTCAATCAGGATGCGTTTGAGATAAGGCGCCTTAAGCCGGGTCAGTTGCTTGCGATAGCCCATGCGGACGCTCAGTCCGGCAGCGAGATGGTGCCGTCATCCGCGATCGGGAAGGCCGGATTGTGTGCGACTTCCCAGACATGGCCGTCGGCATCGGCGAAATATCCATACCAGCCGCCCCAGAAGGCGCGGCCTGCCGGCTTGACGATCCTGCCGCCGGCCTTCTCGGCGGCCGCCAGCACGTCGTCGACTTCGGCATCGGAGCGGGTGTTGTAGGCGAGGTAGACCGCCGACGGTGCTGCGGCGAAGGCAATGCCTGAATCCTCCTCGGCGCTTGGCCTCGGGAACAGGCCGAGAATGGCGCCGCCCATCTGGAAGAAGGCGACGCCATCGGTGATGCCGGCGTGGCGCTTCAAGCCCATGCCTTCGTAAAAGCGCACGGCGCGCTCGAGATCGTCGGTGGCGATGGTGATGATGGAGATGCGCGGTTCCATGGATCGAAAACCTATTCGTCCGTCCATTCCGGTTTGCGCTTGCCGATGAAGGCGCCGATGCCTTCCTCGGCGTCGCGGGCCAGCATGTTCTCGACCATGACGCGGCCGGTATAGGCATACGCGTCCGCCAACCCCATCTCGGCCTGCGCGTAAAAGGCTTCCTTGCCGGTCTTGACCACCAGAGATGATTTGGAGGCAATGGTTTGCGCGTATTTGGTGACGATCTGATTCAGGTATTCGCGCGGCACGACGCGGTTGACCAGGCCGAATTCCTTGGCGGTTGCGGCATCGATGGTCTCGCCGGTGAGCAGCATTTCCATGGCGTGCTTGTGAGACACGTTGCGTGACAGCGCCACCATCGGCGTCGAACAAAACAGGCCGATATTGACGCCCGGCGTGCAGAAGGTCGCTTCATGCGAGGCAATGGCGAGGTCGCAACTGCAAACCAGTTGCAGCCCCGCAGCGGTGGCTAGGCCATCGACTTCGGCGATGATCGGGAGCGGATGGCGCACGATCTGCTGCATCAACGCCGCGCAAGCCGAAAATGTCTGCTCGAAAAACCCCTTGCCCTTGTCGGCGTCGGCGCGGCGCGCGGTCATTTCCTTGAGATCGTGACCGGCGCAGAAGACTTTCCCGGCGGCCGCCAAGACGATGACGCGGACCGATTTGTTGGCCTTGGCACGGTCGAGCTCGGCGCTCAATGCCGCCATGACGGAAAGCGACAAGGCATTGGCGGGCGGATTGGCGAGCGTCAGGCGCAGCACGCCCTTGTCCAGCCCGGCGATGACCGGCCCGTCTATGGCAACAGGTTTGATCGAAAGGATTTCGGCCATGACAAGGGTCTCCGCGATTCCGCCGGGCGCCGCCAGACTATCTAATATCGGATCGAGTTTCATCAACACCCATCGCTTGCGCCAGAGGTGTTGCCAGAAGCGCATCATTGCGTTCATACAGGCCCGGCATAGAACGAGAGACCGACATGCCCGCCCAGGACAATCTCAAGCCGGTGCTGACGGCGGCTGAAGTCAATGCGCTGATGGCCAGCGTCTACCCCCAGCTCAACGACGAGTTCACGTCGTATGAGGCGCTCGATGTGTTTCCCGGCGGCTGCACGGTGCGGCTCAACGCCAGCGAACGGCATTTGCGTCCCGGCGGCACGGTGTCCGGGCCCTCGCTGTTCACGCTGGCCGACATTGGCGGCTATGTCTGCGTGCTCAGCCATGCCGGGCCGGATGCGCTTTCGGTTACCGTCAACCTCAACATCAATTTTGTCCGCAAGGCCGAAGCCGGGCCGATCGACGGCCATTGCCGCATCCTGAAGCTGGGCAAGAGCCTGATGGTGTTCGATATCGACATCGTCGCCGGACCGAAGGGACACACGGTAGCGCATGCGACCGGCACCTATTCGATCCCGCCGAAGCGCGCCGCCGATGTGGTAAAATAATACCTTTTGATCAAACCTTTGTTTTTATTACACTTTACGAGCAGACGTGCTTTTCCCGCGCCTTGACGTGCACCACCCCCTCGCCTATAAGCCGTCACGAAGCAGCGGCCCGCAAAGGCCGCCGTTTTGTTATTGGCGGCGGGCAAGTGCCTTGTCGCCAATCCAAGCAACAAGAAACGCCTTCTTCGGAAGGTCAAAATCGAAAGCAGAAAATCCATGGCAACCTTTTCGCAGAAGCCTGCGGATGTGGTGAAGAAGTGGGTGCTGATCGACGCCGAGGGTCTCGTCGTCGGCCGTCTCGCCACTGTCATCGCCAATCATCTTCGCGGCAAGCACAAGCCCACCTTCACCCCGCATGTCGACGACGGCGATAACGTCATTGTCATCAATGCCGACAAGGTGGTGTTCACCGGCAAGAAGTTCACCGACAAGGTCTATTACTGGCACACCGGTCACCCCGGCGGCATCAAGGAGCGCACCGCGCGCCAGCTGCTCGAGGGCCGTTTCCCCGAGCGTGTCGTCGAGAAGGCCGTCGAACGCATGATCCCGCGCGGGCCGCTCGGCCGTCGTCAGATGAAGAACCTCCGCGTCTATGCAGGCACGGAACATCCGCATGTCGCCCAGCAGCCCGTCACCCTCGACGTCGGCGCGCTGAACGCCAAGAACAAGAAGGTTGCATAAGATGGCTGAGCTTTCCTCGCTCGCAGAATTGGGCGCCGCCACCGGCAACACCAACACCCAGCCGGCAGCACCCGTCCATGTCCAGAAGCTCGACAAGTCGGGCCGCGCCTATGCCACCGGCAAGCGCAAGAACGCCATCGCCCGCGTCTGGGTGAAGCCGGGTTCGGGCAAGATCGTCGTCAACGACAAGGAATTCGCGACCTATTTCGCGCGTCCGGTCCTGCAGATGATCCTCAACCAGCCGATCATCGCTTCCAACCGCGCCGGCCAGTACGACATCGTCGCCACCGTCATCGGCGGCGGCCTGTCCGGCCAGGCCGGTGCCGTTCGTCACGGCATCTCCAAGGCGCTGACCTACTATGAGCCGGCACTGCGCGCCGTGCTCAAGAAGGGCGGCTTCCTGACCCGCGACAGCCGCGTCGTCGAGCGCAAGAAGTACGGCAAGGCGAAGGCCCGTCGTTCCTTCCAGTTCTCGAAGCGCTAAGCGCTGCGACGTTCCAGACATCGAAAGGCCGCCTCCGGGCGGCCTTTTCTTTTGGGTCTCGGCAGTCACCCCACCCGGCGCTTCGCGCCGACCTCCCCATCGAGGGGAGGTAGGAGGTCGCGGCAGTTTTGCCGCCCGGACAATCCACGATGGTCCAGCGGCTACAAACCAGTTCGACCATAAAAACGCGGCACCCTACCTCCCCTCGATGGGGAGGTCGGCGCGAAGCGCCGGGTGGGGTGATGGCGCCGGCCTCGGTTCAAGTCTCAGAACTTGCCGGCCTTGATGTAATCGATAAACGCCCGTAGCGGCGCTGGAACCAGACGCCGTCCGGGATAGTACAGAAATGGTCCGGGAAAACTCTGCCACCACGGTTCGAGCACGGGCTCCAGGGCGCCGCTTTCGAAGTGAGGGCGAAGCCAGCCCTCGAAGAGAGCGACGATGCCGCTGCCGGCAATGGCCGCATGGACGGCAAGATCGCTCGCCCCGCCGATCCGCACGATCAACGGCCCCGTCGTGTCGACACGCACCACCTCGCCGTCGCGCTCGAATTCCCACGGCAGCATCGCACCGCTGGCAAAACGACCGCGCAGACAAGCATGGCCAAGCAGGTCGCTCGGGTGCTGCGGCCGCCCATGGCGCTCGAGATAGGCGGGGCTGGCGCCAGTGGCGAAGCGCTGGACGCGCGGTCCGATCGGCACCGCGATCATGTCCTGCTCCAGTCGCTCGTCATAGCGGATGCCGGCGTCGCAGCCCGCCGCCAGCACGTCGACGAAGTTCTCATCGGCGATGACCTCCAGCCGAATGCCGGGATAGGCGGCGAGGAAGCCCGGAACGATGTCGGGCAATATCAGCCGCGCGGCGCTGACCGGGACGTTGAGGCGCAGCGAACCAGCCGGCCTGTCGCGAAAGCCATTGACCACGTCGAGGGCCGCCTCCACCTCCGACAGCGCCGGGCCAAGCCGTCCGAGCAGGCTGAGGCCTGCGTCGGTCGGAACAACACTGCGTGTGGTGCGGTTGAACAGCCTGACGCCGAGCTGCGTCTCCAGGCGGCGCACCGCTTCGCTCAGGCCCGACGCGCTGCCGCCGCCGGCGCGAGCCCCTTCGCGAAAACCGCCGGCACGCGCCACCGTCACGAAAGCATTCAGATCGCCCAGGTCCATCATTGTTCGCCATTCCGCACAAGCTGTACGGATTGTACCTTATTATCCCGAGGTTGAGCAGCGTCTATCTTCGCCTCCTCAAAGGAGACCGACCATGTCCACCATCCAAAAATCCGGCACATTCACCCTCGGCAGCCACACCGTGAAACGGCTCGGCTACGGCGCCATGCAACTTGCCGGCCCGCACGTTTTCGGTCCGCCGAAGGATCATGACGCGGCCATTGCAGTGCTGCGCGAAGCGGTGGCCTCCGGGGTCAACCACATCGACACCAGCGACTACTATGGCCCGCATGTAACCAACCAGCTGATCCGCGAAGCGCTGGCGCCCTATCCGCAAGACCTCGTCATCGTCACCAAGACCGGGGCGCGGCGCGGCAGCGACGGCTCCTGGCTGCCTGCCTATTCCGCCAAGGAACTAGAGCAGGCCGTGCACGACAATCTCAGGAATCTCGGCCTTGAGGTGCTGGATGTCGTCAATCTGCGCATCATGTTCGGGGTGATGGGTCCGGCCGAGGGCTCGATCGGGGCGCAGTTGACCGCGCTTGCCGAACTGCAGCGCAAGGGCCTGGTGCGCCATATCGGCCTGAGCAACGTCACCCCAGCGCAGGTCGAGGAAGGCCGTGGGATCGCCGAGATCGTCTGCGTGCAGAACCAGTACAATCTGGCGCATCGCGACGACGACGCGTTGATCGATGAACTGGCGCGCGCCGGTATCGCCTACACGCCGTTCTTCCCGCTCGGCGGCTTCAGCCCGCTGCAGTCGTCGACCTTGTCGGATGTGGCCGCACGGCTCGGCGCCACACCCTTGCAGGTCGCGCTCGCCTGGCTGCTGCGCCGCTCGCCGAACATCCTGCTGATCCCGGGGACGTCGTCGGTCGGGCATTTGAGAGAGAACCTGGCGGCGGCGGAACTGGAGCTGTCGGCTGATGTGCTGAGGGAATTGGATGGGGTGGCGAAAGCGGCGTGAAGCGCCAGCAATCTCCCCCCTCGAGGGGGAGATGTCGCCAAAGGCGACAGAGGGGGTCGGTTCGACCGGGCTGGACCTTTTCTCAGCGGCAGAGGGAGGTTAGCGCTCCACGCGAGGCGACCCCCTCTGGCCTGCCGGCCATCTCCCCCTCAAGGAGGGAGATTGCAGCTCCAGCCTCCGCTCCAATGATACTCGCCGTATTCGCCGGCTCGGCCGGCTTCGCCTCATCCACATAAGGCACCCTAAACCCGTTGGCCCCAGCCAGCCAATCGCAGCCTTCGGTTCGTCGGTCTGGATGATGGTGGCGCCGCGTTCAGCTCAGAAACCGTGGTCTCGGCGGCATGCCGGCCTGCACCGCCAGTTCATCGCCGCGGCCGCCGGAGAGGAGTCGCCGGGCCTTGCGCCTTGGCTATACAAGTCCTTCGCCAAGCTGTGACTGGCATCTTGCGTGCCGGTTCTGTAATTGTGGCAGCCCGATGAACAAAGAAGGACCCGTAATGGCGAACCAGACCATCGACAACGCGTTCACCGCCCGCTCCAAGACGGGGCCTTCCTTCGAGCCGACCTATGCCGGCGCGCTGTCGTTCATGCGGCGCAAATACACCAAGGATGCAAAGGGCGCGGACGCCGTCGTGTGGGGCATTCCGTTCGATGCCGCCGTCACCAACCGGCCGGGCGCGCGCTTCGGGCCGCAGGCGATCCGCCGCGCCTCGGCGATCCTCGACAACGACCCGCAATATCCGTTCTCGCGCGACCTGTTCGAGCATCTCGCCGTCATCGACTATGGCGATTGCCTGCTCGATTCGGGCAATCACCAGAAGACACCAGGCACGATCGAGCGCGAGGCGGCGAAGATCCTGAAATCGGGTGCCTTCCTGTTGTCGCTCGGCGGCGATCATTTCGTCACCTGGCCGCTGCTCAAGGCACATGCCGCCATCCACGGGCCGCTGGCGCTGGTGCAGTTCGATGCGCACCAGGACACCTGGCCTGACGATGGCAAGCGCATCGACCATGGTTCGTTCGTCGGCCGCGCCGTCAATGAAGGCATCATCGACCCCGACCGCTCGATCCAGATCGGCATCCGCACGCATGCCCCCGATACGTTCGGCATCAAGATCCTTTACGGTCACGAGATCGAGGAGATGCGGGCTTCCGACATCGCCTATGCGATCGTCGACCGCACCGGCGGCAGGAAGACCTATCTCACCTTCGACATCGACTGCCTCGACCCGGCCTTTGCGCCCGGCACCGGCACGCCGGTTGCCGGCGGACCGTCCTCGGCGAAAATCCTGTCGACGCTGCGCCAGCTCGGCCAGCTCGATATTGTCGGCGCCGACGTCGTCGAGGTTGCGCCGGCCTATGATCACGCCGATATAACGGCGATCGCCGGCTCGATGGTGGCCATGCACTATCTCGGCCTGTTGGCCGAGCGAAAAGCGCGGGCGGAAGAGCTGAACAGCGGCAACCATGGCGCGGCAAACCATGGCCAGGGCATATAGGCCTGAATTAGCAGGGAATTGACGGGCACATGAAACCGAAAATCTTCATCGATGGCGAACACGGCACCACCGGCCTGCAGATCCGGGCGCTGCTGGCCGAGCGCGGCGACCTCGAGATCATCTCGATCCCGGCCGAGCGCCGCAAGGAAACGGCGGCGCGCGCCGAGTTCCTCAATGCCGCCGATGTCGCCATCCTGTGCCTGCCGGATGCGGCTGCCAAGGAAAGCGTGTCGCTGATTGCCAACGACACCACCAAGGTGATCGACGCCTCCACGGCGCATCGCGTCGCCGAGGGCTGGGAATACGGTTTTGCCGAGCTGGACAAGGATCAGGCCAGGATCATCGCCAATGCGAAACGCGTCGCCAATCCCGGCTGCTGGCCGCAAGGGCCGATCGCGACGCTGCGGCCGCTGGTCGCTGCCGGTCTGCTGCCGGCGGATTTCCCGATCACGGTCAATGGCATTTCGGGCTATTCGGGCGGCGGCCGGCCGATGATCGAGGACTATGTCGCCAAGGGCGAGGATGCCTCTGAATTCCAGGTCTATGGGCTGACCCTGCAGCACAAGCATGTGCCGGAGCTGCGCACCTATGCGAAGCTGTCGCACGATCCGATCATGCAGCCGGCGGTCGGCAATTTCGCCCAAGGCATGATCACGGTGGTGCCGCTGCAGCTCGGCGGGCTTGACCATGTGCCGGCCGGCGCCGAACTGCACGCGGCAATCGCCGACCATTTTGCCGCCATCAAGGGCGGCGTGGTCGAGGTAGCTCCTTACGAGCACGTGGAGCGCCTGCCCGAGATCAATCCCGAGGTCTATAACGGCACCAATCGGATGAAGGTCTATGTCTTTGCCAATGATGACCGGGCGCAGGCGCTGCTGATTGCGGTCTATGACAATCTCGGAAAGGGCGCCTCGGGTGCTGCCGTTCAGAACATGGATCTGATGCTCGGCCTTTAATTCAGTTGGAGAGAGCATGTTGCCCGAAAACCGCTTAACACTTTTCGGCATCACGCTCTGAATGGACGCGCCTGCATTTCCAAAGCGCTGGAAGATCAGCGCGCCCGAGCTCACTGCGGAGACGTTTTCGAGCCGCATCTGGAAGGTGCGGCGTGAGGACGGCTCGCCGGCCATCGTCAAGGCGCTCAAACCATTCGACGATGTCGAGGACGAGTTGCGCGGCGAGCACTATCTCGCATGGCGGCGCGGCGAAGGCGCGGTGCGGCTGCTTGGCCGGGACGGCCACCGCATGCTGCTCGAATATGCCGGCGACACCCTGCTTTCCGACGTTCTGGCCAAAGAAGGCGACAACGCCGCGACCGCAATCGCGGCCGAGTTGATGGGGAGACTGTTCTCGCCCACAAGACACCCTGCCCCGCCGGACCTGCAGCCGCTGCGGACACGGTTTGCCAGCCTGTTCAAAAAGGCCGGAGCCGATCGCGACGCCGGAGAGCACAGCCTCTATATCGAGGCCGCCGAAATCGCGGACCGGCTGCTCGATGCCCCGCATGCGGTCAAGCCGCTGCATGGCGACCTGCATCACGACAACATTTTGCACGGTGCGCGCGGCTGGCTGGCGATCGACCCGAAGGGCGTGCTCGGCGATCCCGGCTTCGACGCCGCCAATCTGTTCTACAACCCACTGGGGCGCGACGACCTCTGCCTCGATCCCGAGCGCATCGCGCATATGGCCGAGATCTTCGCCAGGACACTCGGCCAGACGCCGGCTGCCATTCTCGACCATGCCCATCGCCTATGGCTGCCTGTCGGCCGCATGGCATCATGAGGACGAGAATGCGGTCGACGAGAACCGCGAGCTGTCGGTTGCGGAGTGATCCGAAAGGTGCGGCTCAGCTTCTGACCGGCGCAGCCTCGCGCGTTAGACGTAGCGAGGCAGTTCGTTCGCGAAATAGATTATTGCGACGGCCAAGACACCGTAGACGATGTACCTGCGTTCATGGGCGGTCGTGTCGGCAATGGATAGGCGCCTTTGGTACCGCGCCAATGGGCGGCGGAAAAACCGAGCAGGACCAGCGCGAAGGCCTGATGGGTCAGCGCCATGTGCAGCGGCACCTGCATCAGCAGCGTGCCGATGCCGATCGAGGCCTGGACCAGCACCAGCAGAAACAGCAGCGTCGCGCGGCGTGCGTGTGTCGTGCCCGGCAGCCGCCGGCGCGTCGCTATCATATGCCAGAGCGCAAGGGCAAAGACCGTATAGGCGCCGAGCCGGTGGACGAACTGCACCGTCTTCGGGTTCTCGAAGAAATTGCGCCAGGCCGGTTCGAGCAGCAGCAGGTTGCTGGGGATGAGCTTGCCATCCATCAGCGGCCAGGTGTTGTAGCTCAGACCGGCGTCGAGCCCTGCGACCAGGCCGCCGAGATAGATCTGGACCAGCACCAGCAGCACGATGAAGCCGGCCAGCCTTTTTGTCGGCCGGTCGGCGGCAGGCTCCGAATGCGGCGCCAGCCCGCGCGCGACCACCATGGTGGCGGTGAAGATCAGGGCGGCAAGCGTCAAATGCGTGGCCAGCCGGTACTGGCTGACGGAGACCCGGTCGATCAGGCCGGAGGCCACCATCCACCAGCCGATGGCGCCTTGAAGGCCACCAAGCAGCAGAATACCGACCAGCTTTGGCCCAAGGCCGCGCTCGATGCGGCGCGTCGCCCACAAGACCAGCAGCGGCAGGCCGAAGACCAGGCCGACACTGCGCGCCAGGATACGGTGCGCCCACTCCCACCAGAAGATCGACTTGAAGGCATCGAGGCTCATGCCCTTGTTGAGCTCGGCATATTGCGGAATCTTCTGGTAGAGCTGGAATTCCTCCTGCCACTCCGCGTCATTGAGCGGCGGTATCACACCGTGGATCGGCTTCCACTCGGTAATCGACAGGCCGGAATTGGTGAGCCTGGTGGCGCCGCCAACCAGCACCAGCGCAAACAGCACCAGAAGCACGACATAAAGCCAGCCGCGCAGCAGAGCCCGGTTTTGCAGATCGCGATCGCGGTCAATGTAAGGCGCGGCGGCTGATATGGCGGCCATGGGCTGGTCCCGGCAGGTTGACGTGGCGGATTGGTGAACCATCGCAACCCGGCTGACAAGACCGGACGGCGCGGCACGCCGTCGCGCCGCAAGTCACGGGTTGCACGCGCCCCCGGTTGGGCCTAAGCGGAGGCGATCAACGAGAACGCTCATGCCCATCCGCCTGAAAAAGCTGATCGGAACCTTCCTGCTGGTGGCGCTTGTCATCATCTATGCGCTGGTCGCGTCGATCATAGCGGTCGCGCAGCTGTCGCAATCCAGCCCGCTGGTGCATTTCCTGTTTTTCCTGTTCAGCGGCCTGTTCTGGGTGCTGCCTGCGATGGGCATCATCAAATGGCTGATCCTGGAGCCGCCGCCGAAAGGCTGAAGCGCCCGACCCAGGTTAGATGGTGACGACCATTTTGCCGGCATTGGCCAGCGGCGTCGTCACGCCCGACAACATGGTGCGGATATGGGCGACGCTCTGGTAGCGGCCGTTGATCGAAATGCGCGGCAGCGCGTGCAGGAAGCCGGCATGCTCGGCGTGCAGCACGCCGTGGCGCGTGGTCACCGCCGAGGCGTAGCCGGCGTCGCGGGCAAAGCCCACTTCGCGGCAGCCGACAGCGCTGGCGTAACCATAGGGGTAAGCGAGATGACGGGGGTCTTCGCCGAGCTGCGCCTGCAGTTGGCGCCTGACGTCGACGATCTCATGGCGCGCATCGGCTTCGTCGAGCCGCTTCAGATTGCGGTGGTTGACCGTATGCGCGCCGATCGTCACCAGCCTGTGCCCGGCCACGGCGCGGATGTCGTCCCAGGTCATCAGCGTGCTTGGGCGCAAGCCATCGAGGTCGATGCCGTTCGAGTGCGCCAGATCGCGCAGCACGGCGCGCTGATCCTCCTCGCGCACCTCGAGCGTCAGATAGGCATGCAGACGCGCATTGGCGTGGAGTTTCTTGCCGTGGGTCGAGCAGTCTATGGTCACCGGCCCCTTCGGCGTCGCCAGCGTCAAACGCTCCCGCGCGTTGACGATATCCTCGACCACGTCCCACCATAAATCGGCGCTGCCGTCGATCAGACCCGGCGCGACATAGATGGTGATCGGCGCGTCGTGCTTTTCGAGCACTGGCAGCGCTTCGGTCATGTTGTCGCGATAGGCGTCGTCGGCGGTGATGGTGGCGAACTGGCCGTCCTTGCCGCCGGCCTTGATGCGCTCGATCGCCTCGTCGAGGGTGACGAAGGCATAGCCCCTCGACTTCATGTCGGCGACGAGAGCGTCGAGGAATCGCGGGGCGATGTTGAGGTGGCGGTTAACGCCGTCCGGCTTCTCCGGCGTGGCGGTGACCCGATGCAACATGAGGACGGCGCCAATGCCGCCGACAAACGGCTTGGCCAGCGGTGCAAGGCCGGTAAAGCGGGCGATATTAAGCGCCAGTTTCCGAACTGCCTCACCACCGTCGATCATTCATTCACCTTTTGCGCCTAGGCTCGATCCAAGCACGGAACGCGCCGACGCGAACTCCTGATCGCGACGAATACGCCTTAAGGATTGAGGTATGGTTGACGCCACCGCGTCATTTGACGGCAATCGGCTCGCCGCAAGCAAGGCGTCTGCGCGCACGCCGGCTGCCGACCAGACCAGTCTGTCGGTGTCGATCGCAGATGCTGCCGCGCTCGCCTCTTACGGCGAATTCTGCCGTTCGGCGCTGTTTGCGCCGGCGCAAAGCGCGGACTGGGTTCGTGCCTGGACGGCGCAGGCTAATCCCGATGCCGTCATTGCCACGCTGACAATCGAGGACAGGCCGGTCTTTGCACTGGCACTGGAAATCACGCGAACTGGTCCATTCCGCGTCGCCCGCTTCATGGGCGGGCGCCATGCCAACGGCAATTTCGCCGCCGCCGATCCGGCATGGCTGGCAAAGGCAGATGCTGGGGGGATCCGCAGGCTGGTGACGGCGATCGGCAAGGCGCGTCCCGACATCGATCTCGTTGCCTTGGAAAGGCTTCTGCCCGACCTCGATGGTGTTGCCAATCCGCTGGTGGCGTTCTCCAACTTTCCGAGCCCAAACCTGTCGCTCGCCGTCAATCTCGACGGTGGTTTCGATGCGCTGCTGTCGCGTGTGGGCGGCAAGCGCAAGCGCAAGAAGCACCGTTCGCAGACACGAAAATTCGAGGCGGTCGGCGTTCATCGCCGCATCGAGGCGCAGACACCCGAAGACGTGAACCGGCTGCTCGACGCTTTCTTCGAGATGAAGGAGTTCCGCTTCGCCAAGATGGGCATCGCCAATGTCTTCGGCGAGCCGGAGGTGCGGGCTTTCTTCCGTGCCCTCTTCGCCGGCGCGCTGGCCGAGGAGAAACCGGCCTTTGTGCTGCATGGGCTCGAAGTGGCCGGCAAGCTGCGTGCAATCACCGGCTCGAGCCGCTCGGGCAAACGCCTGATCTGCGAATTCGGCGCCATCGCCGAGGACGATCTCGGCCACACCAGCCCCGGCGATTTCCTTTTCTTCGACATCATCGAGGAAGCCTGCCAAACAGGCTTCGATGTCTATGATTTCTCGGTCGGCGACGAGCCCTACAAGCGGCTCTGGTGCGATATCGAGACCCAGCATTTCGAGGTGCTGGCGCCCCTGACGCTGAAGGGACGCGCCCTGGCGTCGGCGCTGCGGCAGGGCGCACGGGCGAAAGCCTTCATCAAGAACAACCCGACGGTCTGGAAGCTGACCAAGATGCTGCGCCGCAAGGCCGCCGGACAGGCAGCGCCCGCTCCCACGGACGACGAAAACTAGCGTTCAGAAATTCAGCGCTTCGCGGAGCGCCGGGCCGGCCCTGACCCGCAGGTCGAGATCTGCCTCGATGTGGTCGATATGGTGCAGCATCAGCCGGCTCACCAACCCGCAATCGCCGCTTTCCAGCGCGCCGACCATTTCCGTGTGCTCACTGTGTCCGCAGGCCGACACGCCGGATCGTCCGTAAAGGGCGATGACCAGCGACGAACGCGCCACCAGCTCCTCCATGAAGCGCTGCAGGATGGCATTGCCGGCGACGGAGGCGAGCAGCAGATGGAAATCGCCCGACGCCTTGATTTCGGAGCGCCGGGCGGTTGGGCCGCGCTCGGCGATGAAGCGGCCTTCCTCGTCGAGCTGCGCGCGGAACGCAGCGATATCGGTGGCTGTGACCCGCCCACAGGCGGCAATGGCGATGCCCGGCTCGATCAGCCGGCGCGATGCGAACACCTGGCGCGCTTCCTCGGGCGAAGGGTTGGCGACGAAGGCGCCACGGTTGCGCTCGGTACGCACCAGCCCCTCGAAGGACAGCATCTGCAGCGCCGCGCGCGCGACGGTGCGCGAGACGTCGAACAGCGTGCCGACCTCGCCTTCCGACAGCTTGGTGCCGGGCGTCAGCCGACGGTCGACGATGGCGTCCCGCAGATTGTCGCGAATCGCCTGGGCGCGATCCTGGTTGGCGCTGTCGGCGGAATGGATCTGATCGGCAATGTTCATGGCGATGATGGTTCCCAGCCTCTTCTAGCGCGACTCGTCGCCTGCGCACGAGAGGCAAAGTGGACACGAAGCCAAAAAAGATTGCATACGATTCTTGTGCAGATCGCGCACAATCGCCCATAATTTGTGCAATGCACAAGATAGCCTACCGGCTAGGCAGTGGGCAAGAACCCCGATTTCGCTGTCGATTCAAACGCTTGGGCCGATTGCCGCCGATTGGCACGCATAATGCATTGGTTAATGCGACCAAACGGGGAAGCCTGAATGTCCAAAGCCGCCGAGATCGACATCGTCTCCGTTTCGAAAGTGTACGGAACGACGACTGCCGTCGAGGCCATCAGCCTGAAAATACCGGCAGGCACCTATTGCTGCCTGCTTGGCCCCTCCGGCTGCGGCAAGACCTCGACGCTGCGCATGATCGCCGGCCACGAAAGCATTTCGTCGGGCGATGTCCGCCTCGGCAACATTGTCGTCACCGACCTGCCGCCGGCAAAGCGTGGCACGGCGATGATGTTCCAGTCCTATGCGCTGTTTCCGCATCTCGACCTTGTCGACAATGTCGCCTTCAGCCTGAAGATGAAGGGCGTCGACAAGGAGCAGCGCCGTGCCAAGGCGCTCGACATGCTCAAGCTGATGCAGATGGAGGCCTATGCGACGCGCCGGCCGGCGCAGCTTTCCGGCGGCCAGCAGCAGCGTGTTGCACTCGCCCGCGCTCTGATCACCGATCCCGAGGCGCTGCTGCTCGACGAGCCGCTGTCGGCACTCGACCCGTTCCTGAAGATACGCATGCGCGCCGAGCTGAAGAAATTGCAGACCTCGCTTGGCATCACTTTCGTCCACGTCACCCACAGCCAGGAAGAGGCCATGGCCTTGGCGGACCTGATCGTGGTGATGAATGACGGCCGCATCGAACAGGCGGCGCCGCCGCGAGATGTGTTCGAAAGGCCGGCCACCGCCTTCGTCGCGCGCTTCATGGGTGACCACAATGTCATCTCCGGCCGGGTTACCGGCGCGCGCGACGGCATGGTCGTCTTCGACGTCAATGGTGGCGCCTCGCTCGCCGCCCGCGGGCAAGGCCGGGAGGCGGGCCAGGAGGTGGGCACGCCGATCGACATCGCCATCCGCACCGACCATGTGCGCATCGGCGAAGCACCCTCTCCCGGCCTCGGCTTCACCGGCATCGTCTCCAACATCGAATATCGCGGCGCCACGGTGAAGCTGTCGGTCACCGGCGGCGGCATCGACGATTTCACCGTTATCATCGACGATTCCGACTTCTTCGCCAAACCCGTCGCCCTTGGCGACGCCGTACCGCTCGCCTGGGATTCCGAGGACGCCATCGTCCTCGGCCGCCTTCATTCATGAATTCAACGAAGCAAAACAAAACAGGGGAATAGGAATGACAAAAACAGTAGAAACAAAGACCGGAATTTCGCGCCGTTCGTTGCTCAAGACAGGTGCGGCCGCCGTCGGCCTCGCCGCAGGCTCGGGCGCCATTACAGGCTTCCCGACCATCTGGGCGCAGTCCAACATCACGCTGCGCCAGTTCGGCACCGGCGTGTCGAACCTGAACGCGATCGCCGACAAGTGCAAGGCCGACCTCGGCATCACGCTGGAAATGACGGCGACCGATTCGGACGCGGCCGCCCAGCGCGCCGTGACCCAGCCCGACAGCTATGACATCGCCGACATCGAATACTGGATCTGCAAGAAGGTGTTCCCGAGCGGCGTGCTGCAGCCGATGGATGTCAGCAAGCTGAAATACTACGACGAACTGGTGCCGTTGTTCAAAACCGGCAAGCTGACGCCCGACAGCATCATTGCCCAGGGCACCGCGCCGCACACGGTCGGCTATGTCGAAGCGCAGGACTCAAAGACCTTCGCCAAGGCGCCGACTAAGTGGTTCACCATGGTGCCGACGATCTACAATGCCGACACGCTGGGCATCCGGCCCGACCTCGTCGGCCGCGACATCACCACCTGGGCCGACATCATGGACCCGGCCTTCAAGGGCAAGACCGCGATCCTTAACATCCCGTCCATCGGTATCATGGATGCGGCCATGATCATGGAGGCCACAGGCAGCATCAAATATGCCGACAAGGGCAACATGACCAAAGAAGAGATCGACAAGACGATCGACTTCCTCATCAAGGCAAAGCAGGCCGGCCAGTTCCGCGCCTTCTGGAAGTCGTTCGACGAGAGCGTCAACCTGATGGCGTCCGGCGAGGTGGTCATCCAGTCGATGTGGTCGCCGGCCGTCGCCGCCGTCCGCTCCAAAGGCATCGCATGCCGCTTCCAGCCGCTCAAGGAAGGATACCGCTCATGGGGCGGCGGCCTTGGCCTTGCCGCCCATCTCAAGGGCGCCGAGCTCGACGCCGCCTACGAATACATCAACTGGTATACGTCGGGCTGGGTCGGCGGCTATCTCAACCGCCAGGGCTACTATTCCGCCAATATGGTCTCGGCCAAGAAGTTCATGTCCGAGGACGAATGGGGCTACTGGATCGAAGGCAAGCCGGCCAAGGGCGAGATCAAGGCGCCGGACGGCACCGTCATGGAAAAGGCCGGCGCCGTGCGCGACGGCGGTTCGTTCGAAGAGCGCATGGGCAAAGTCGCCTGCTGGAACTCGGTCATGGACGAGGACCGCTACATGGTGAAGCGCTGGAACGAGTTCATCGCGGCGTAGAGCGGACGCGTTCACTGTGATGTTGCGATCCTTCGCGCCCCCCTCTGTCCTGCCGGACATCTCCCCCACTTGGGGGGAGATTGGCAGCGTCATGGCCGGCTCTTCGTTAGCAACGTTGGAGATTGGCGAAGGCCGTTATGAGAGTTCGATCTCCCCCCTCGTGGGGGAGATGTCCGGCAGGACAGAGGGGGGCGCGAAGGATCGCAAGTCATCGCGATCACGCGGAGGATTTTCCCAATGACAGTCGCGCTCGAACGCCCCGCCATCGCAGCAGCCAAGCCCGCCGGACACCGCCGCTTCTCCATCAGTGCCGTCACGCCTTACCTCCAATCGGCGCCGCTGGCGCTCATCCTCGGTGCGTTCCTGCTCTTGCCAATCATCATGATCGTCGTCGTCTCCTTCTGGGACTACGACTTCGCCGCCATGTATCCGGATTTCCTGACGACGAACTATTCCGACGTGCTGGGATCATGGGTCACCTGGAAGACCTATCTCAACACCATCAAATTCGCTGCCATCGTCTGGGCTCTGACCTTGTTCATCGGCTTCTGGGTCGCCTATTTCCTCGCCTTCCATATCCGCACCACCGCCATGCAGATGGTGCTGTTCCTTGTCTGCACGGTGCCGTTCCTGACCTCCAACATCATCCGCATGATCTCGTGGATCCCGGTGCTTGGCCGCAACGGGTTGATCAACTCGACGCTGGTGCAATTGGGGCTGGTGCCAAAACCCATCGAATGGCTGCTCTATTCGGAATTCGCCGTGGTGCTGGCCATGGTGCATCTCTACACGCTGTTCATGGTAACGCCGATCTTCAACACGTTGATGCGCATCGACCGCTCGCTGGTCGAGGCCGCGCGCGATGCCGGCGCGTCCGGCTGGCAGGTCTTGTGGAACGTCGTCATCCCGCTGGCCAAGCCCGGCATGGCGATCGGCACCATCTTCGTCGTCACGCTGGTGATGGCCGATTTCTCCACTGTGCAGGTGATGTCGGGCGGCCAGAGCGCGTCGGTCGCACTGATGATGAAGAACCAGATGTCGCTGCTGCAGTATCCCGCAGCCGCCGCCAATGCCGTAGTGTTGCTGGTGTTGGTACTGTTGATGGTCGCGGGCATCCTGCGCATCGTCGACATCCGCAAGGAGCTTTGAGGTGAGCCACGAAAAACGCACCCTCGAATTCTATGTGCTTGCGGTCTTCTTCACTCTGTTCGTGCTGTTCCTCTATGGCCCGCTGTCGGCGATCCTGATCCTTTCTTTCCAAGGCGAGACCGGCGGCCTCACCTTCCCGCTCAATGGCATGTCGCTGCACTGGTTCGCCAATCTGTTCGAGCGCCAGGCGGTCGGCGATTTCGGCGGCAGCTTCAAGCGCTCGCTCGTGCTCGGCCTTATGGTGATGATCGTCACCGTCGTCGTGTCGCTGCTGGCAGGGCTCGCTTTCCGGCAAAAATTTCGTGGCGCCACCGCTTTGTTCTACCTGGCGGTCGCCAGCCTCGTCGTACCCTCGATCATCATTTCGCTCGGCATCGGCGTCGTCTTCCAGCAGGTCGGCTTCCGCCCGGCCTGGTACACATCGGCCTTCGGCGCGCACCTGACCTGGACCTTGCCCTTCGGCGTGCTCATCATGTTCGCCGTCTTCAACCGCTTCTCGCCCGCCTATGAGGAAGCAGCGCGTGACCTGGGCGCCAACTCCTGGCAGACCTTCGCCCATGTCGTGCTGCCGATGATCGCGCCGAGCCTGATCGGCGTCGGCCTGTTCGGCTTCACGCTGTCCTATGACGAGTTCGCCCGCACGCTGATGACGTCGGGCACCTTCAACACGCTGCCGCTCGAGATCTACGGCATGACCACCAATGTCACGACGCCGGTGCTCTATGCGCTGGGCACGGTGACCACCGTGTTCTCCTTCCTGGTGATCCTGGCCACACTGGGCGCCATCCTCTATGTCGGCCGCAAGCGGGCCAGGGTTTGATCGTGCAGATACTGGTGGTGAACCCCAACACGACGGCGAGCATGACCGAGACGATCGCGGCGGCGGCGCGCGCCGTTGCCGGCGCCGGGACCGAGGTGATCGCGGTCACCTCCTCGATGGGTCCTGCCTCGATCGAGGGCTATTATGACGAGGCATTGGCCGTGCCCGGCCTTTTGATGGAGATCGCCGCCGGCGAACGTGCCGGGGCTCAGGCCGCCATCATCGCCTGCTTCGACGATACCGGCCTGGATGCGGCACGCGCCATGGCCTCCATTCCGGTCATCGGCATCTGCGAGGCCGCACTCAGTGTCGCCTCCTACATTGCCCAGCGCTTCACAGTGGTGACGACCACCGAACGCTCGCGTGTCCCTGTCGAGGGGCTGGTGCACCGCTACGGCATGGCCGGGCGCGCGCGCGTGCGCGCCGCCGACATTCCCGTACTCTCGCTCGAAGACGCTGCTTCCGGCGCTGTCGAGAAACTGCGCGCCGAGATCGCCCGCGCCATAGCGGAAGACCGCGCCGAGGCCATCGTGCTCGGCTGCGCCGGCATGGCCGACCTGGCACACCGGTTGCAGCAAGAATTCGACCTGCCCGTCATCGACGGCATCGGCGCCGCCCTCAAACAGGCCGAGGCGCTGATCGCATTGGGCCTGTCGACCTCGAAGCGCGGCGCCTATGCCAGTCCGCTGGCCAAGCCCTATCGCGGCGTGCTGAAATCCTTCTCGCCGGGGGTGGTCGCCGCGGAGTGAACGCTATGAAGCCTACCGTCCGCGCATTGTCTCCGCCGGAACTGACCGTTCTCATCGACTGGGCGGCGGCTGAAGGCTGGAACCCTGGCCTTGATGATGCCGCCGCGTTCCGGCCAACCGATCCTGAAGGGTTCATCGGCGCTTTTGTCGACAACGAGATGACCGCCGCCATCTCGGCTGTCGCCTATGGCAGCAACTTCGGTTTCATCGGTCTCTACATCTGCCGACCAGACATGCGCGGCAAAGGCCATGGCAAAGCAGTCTGGAATGCGGGCATGGCCAGGCTGGCCGGCCGAACGGTCGGCCTCGACGGGGTCGCCGCGCAGCTGGCGAATTATCGCCGCACGGGATTCAGCTCGGCGTACGAAACCATCCGCTTCAGCGGCCGTATCGCGACCCCGCCCGTCCGAAGCGAAGGGGTGCGCATGATAACCACGCAACTCGTGCCCGACATCATCGCCTATGACGCCCGCTGTTTCCCCGCGCCTCGACGAGCCTTCCTGCACCGCTGGGCGCAGCCGCCGCATTGCGGGTTCGCCGCGATCAGTTCACTCGGCACCATAGGCTACGCCGTGGCTCGTCCCTGCCGTTCGGGTTACAAGATCGGCCCGCTGTTTGCCGACGACACCGAGACGGCGATGCAGCTCATGGGCAGTCTGGCTGCCGCATGCGAAGGTGGCGACCTGCATATCGACGTTCCTGCCGAAAATTTCGATTTCACCACGGCGCTTTCAGCAACTGGTTTCAGGCCGACCTTCACCACCACGCGCATGTACAAGGGCCCGCCTCCGAAGGTCGACTCGCGCCGAATATTTGGCGTGACGACCCTGGAGTTGGGGTAGATCCCGGCGCCGACTGACAGGCTTGGTTTTTCGGGAGCCGGCGGGCGATGGACGAGCCGATCCGTAGTAGCGCCGCCTAAGTCGAATTGTCTGATGTCTCAGGCGGCGCTACGTCGTCCCGGCACGGGGTTACCCGGCGTCTCGTGGCCGATCGGCGTCACCAGAGTGAGGTCGGGATAGCCGCTTTCGATCAGCTCGACGGCGGCCTGCGCCACCTCATCGTCCGCCTGCAGCATGGACATGAAGACCTCGGTGCTGTCGCCGACCAGTCGGCTGATGCCTTGCGCATCGGCCGGTCCGCATTCGACGATGACCAGATCATAGGCGGTGGTCAGCGACTGCATGATGATCGGCAGCCGGTCGGCGGCGCGCATGGCGCGAACCGGATCGGCGGTGCCGACGGGAACGACATGGCAGTCGGAATAGAGGTCAGCGTGAATGACGTCGCTGAACTGCGCTTCCGAAGCCAGCAGATTGGTGATGCCGGGGAAAAGTCCGCTGTCCAGCATCGGCCGCGAGGCGGCACCTGACGCCGTGAGATCGAGCAGCAGCACGCGCAGGCCAGCGTCGGAGACTTCGCGCGCTACCAGCACTGCCGATGCAGCCGCCTCATCGCCTTCGGGCGACACGAAGATGGCGCGCGCAGCACCGCTGGCGATCAGCTTTTCCGCCGCCTTCTCGACATCGATCTCGCCAAGGCTGGAGCGGACAGGTTCGGCTTGCGGTTCGGAACCGGCAGCCGCTGCTCCTTCCAGCACTGAAGGAGCCGGCTCGGGCTCTGGCACCAGTTCAGACTCCACGGTCGTCGGCTGATCGTCCACTTCCACGACCTCAGGAGCCGGTTCCGGGTGGACGACCGGCGCCGACATTGCCGACATCGCAACCTGCTCGATACGCTCGAAGCGCGCCCCTGGGGCCGGACGCATGGCGCGGCCGGAAAACAGCTCCTGCAGCAGCGTGATGACCGACATCAGCAGCAGCGAGCCGACTAAGGCGGCGCCGACGATCGGCACGAGCTTGGGGAAATAGGGTTCCGACGGCACGCGCGCCTCGGAAAACACGCTGGCATCGACCGGCAGATAGTTTTTGCGCGAGGACACTTCGCGGAAGCTCGCCATATAGGATTCAAGCTGCTGGCGCCGGACGTTCGCCTCACGCTGCAGCGCATCCAGCTGGACTTGCTCCTCGCCGGCCCGCGACGACGCCGCTTTCAGCTTGTTGACGTCCGATATCAGCTGGTTTTCGCGCGCCTGGGCGGTCTGCGCCTGCGTCAGCAACCCGCGCATGATTTTTTGCGCTTCGTTGCGGATCTGGCCGTCGAGATCGGCAAGCTGCGACCTCATCGCCCGCAGGCGGGGATGGTTGTCGAGCAAGGTGGTGGAAAGATCGGCGATGTTGGTTCTGAGCTCGATCTGACGCTCACGCAGCCGCTGGATCAGATCGGAAGACAGCACTTCGGGTACAGCGTCCAGCGAACCGCCATTCTGCAAAGCCTGGCGCACCCTTTCGGCCGTCGCCTCGGCCGAAGCGCGGCTGGCGCGCACACGCGACAGTTCGGTCGATAGCTCGGACAATTGCTGTGTCGCCAGCACCGAATTGTTGCCGCCCATCAACAGGTCCGACTGGGCGGAACGGAAGGCCGCGACCTTGGCCTCTGCATCCCTGACCTGCTTCTGCAGATCGTCGATTTCCGGCCCGAGGAAGGCGGTCGCGGCGGCGTTCGACTTGGTCTTGGCGTCCGCCTGATAGGCCAGGTAGGCCTTGGCGATGGCGTTCGGAATGTCAGCGGCAAGCTGGGGATCTTCAGAGGAAAATTCGACGGCGATGACGCGGGTCTTTTCCACGCCATAAACATTGAGCTTGTCGCGCATCTTCGTCAGCACGCGTTCTTCGAGCGGAATTTCTTCCGGATCGCTCTTCAGCCCGGCAATGACCAGGAGCCGGGTGACCGGCGACATGCCGAGCGCATAGTTGAACTCGGGCTTGTCGCCCAGCTTAAGGTCGGCAGCCACCTGCTTGAGAATGTCGGACGAGGAAATGACCTGAACCTCGGTTGCTACACCTTCCGCATCGAGCACAGGTTTGTCGTCTTCATTGGTGCCGGCAGGCCGCGTATAGGCCGATTCGCTCAACTGGATTTTCAGCTGCGTCGTGGCCTTATAATGCGGCGTGGCAAGCCACGCGAACGCGAAGGCGAGACCAGTGACGAGAAGCGTGATCACAAGAATGCGCAGCCAGTTCCGCGCCAGGCTGGCGAAGAGCTGTCTCAGGTCGACATCGACATCTGCGGCCGCGGACTGGTCGGACATGCATTCCTGCTCCGGACATGAGGCTAGATGGTAGCGTAAACAACTATGGTAACTCAGCCGTTAAGATCGCGGTAAGCAGCTGTTAGGGTTTGCTGACATCCGGTAAACAAAGCCAGCAAAACTATACGGCTTTTTGTCGATTGCCGCCAAATCGGCCGCGTCCCTTTACCGGCCATTAACCCTAACAGGATGATAACGAACCCAGATCCTTAAGGTTTGCCGCCGTGTCCTGGCGGCCATAGCGACGAAGGTGTGTGTCCGATCATGAAAAGCGCTGCTGGTCTGTTTCGCGCTCTGCTGGCCGTGTCGATGCTCGCCGGCTGCTCCAGCTACCGGCCGACGCCGGCGGCCTTCCACGAGGTACTCGACCAGCCCTATCGGCTCGGCGCCGGCGACCGTGTCCGCGTCACCGTGTTCGAACAGGACGGTCTGACCAACACCTACAGTGTCGATCAGTCCGGCTACATGTCCTTCCCGCTGGTCGGCGCGGTGCCGGCGCGCGGCCACACGGCCCAGCAGCTGGAAAAAGCGCTCGCCGACAAACTGCGCCAAGGCTATCTGCGCGACCCCGACGTGTCGGTCGAGATCGATCGCTACCGGCCGATCTTCGTCATGGGCGAAGTGGGCGCCGCCGGCCAGTATTCCTACGTGCCGGGCCTCACCGTGCAGAAGGCCATCGCGATTGCCGGCGGTTTCTCGCCGCGCGCCAACCAGGAAAGCGTCGACATCACCCGCGACATCAACGGCAAGGTGATGACAGGCCGGGTGGTTACCTCCGATCCGCTGCTGCCGGGCGACACGGTCTACGTTCGCGAACGCCTGTTCTGACATCAACGTGGCGGACCAGCTCAGGATCGTCCACTGCTTTCGCTCACCCGTCGGCGGGATCTTCCGGCATGTGCGCGACCTGACGGAGGCCCAGCTCGCCGCCGGACATGTTGTCGGCATCGTCTGCGATTCGACCACCGGCGGCGAATACGAGGAACGCCTGTTCGACCAGATGAAGGACAGCCTGGCGCTCGGCATCCATCGCACGCCGATGCAGCGCCATGTCGGGCCGGGCGACTTCGCCTCGGCCTGGCGTACCTATCGAATCATCAAGGAATTGCGGCCGGACGTGTTGCACGGGCACGGCGCCAAAGGTGGCGCCTATGCCCGTCTGTTCGGCTCATTGTTGCGGGTATCTAGGTCTCGCGTAGCCCGCCTCTATTCGCCGCATGGCGGCTCCCTCCACTATGATGAAACGACGACGACCGGGAAGCTGTTCTTCGCGCTCGAGCGCTTCATGGCGCGCTTCACCGACTGCCTGCTGTTCGTCTCCGACTATGAGCGGCGCACCTATCGCAGGAAGGTCGGCGAACCGCCTATCCCGAACACGCTGGTCTATAACGGCCTGCGCGCCGCCGAGTTCGAACCGGTGGTCGCACAGCCCGACGCGGCCGACCTGCTCTACATCGGCATGATGCGCGACCTCAAAGGGCCTGACATTTTCATCGACGCGCTGGTGCTGGCCGGGTCCCAGCTTGAGCGCCGCTTGACCGCGGTCATGGTCGGCGATGGCGACGACCTGCCGCGCTACCATGCGCAGGTGAAACGGCTGGGCCTCGGAAAACAGGTCCGCTTCTTGCCGCCTATGCCAGCCAGGGAGGCCTTTGCACTGGCCGACCTCGTGGTTGTGCCGTCGCGCGCGGAAGCCATGCCCTATATCGTGCTGGAGACGCTGGCGGCCGGCAGGCCGATGATCGCCACGGCCGTCGGCGGCATTCCCGAAATCTTCGGGGAGGGATCCCCTGCCCTGATCCGTCCCGATCCGCACCAACTCGGCGACAAGATGGGTGAGGCGCTGCGCGATCTCGACGCCTACCGGCGCGCCATGCCCGATACGGCCAGCCTCAGGGCGCGATTCGGCGCCGATGTGATGGCCGCCGAAATCGAAAAGGCCTATTTCGCCGCGCTCAACAGATAGACGACCCTCCAAAACCACAAGTTGTCTCAAGGTTTTTTTAGCTCTCTTTCTGCTATCGTCATCGCGGAAGCTTGTGGGAAACCCGATGAACGAGACCGACCCCACGCGCCGCTTTTCGGCCGATGCGGTGCGCAAATTCGACAGTCCTGCCGAGAGCCCCACGCCCGGCGGCATGAACAGTGTTGCCCGCCAGGTCGCCTCGCAATACCGGCGCGATACGATGTCGCCGGTCATGGTCAGCGGCGTATTGCGCATCGTCGAATTCGGCTTGCTGTTCCTGTCGGGGCTCGCGCTCTACTTCCACTTTGTCGGCTTCTTCAACTATCTCGCCTGGCAATATCCGCTGACCATTGCCGCGGCGTCATTCGTGGCCGTGGTGCTGCTCGACGTCAGCGATTGCTACCAGATCTCCGCCTTGATGCGACCGATCTCCAATCTCGGCCGCGTGCTGATGGTCTGGGCCGGCACCTTCGCGCTGATGGCGCTGACGGCCTTCATCATGAAAATGTCGGAGGATTATTCGCGTCTGCTGTTCGGCACCTGGTTTGTCGTCGGCCTGCTTCTGCTGTTCGGCCTCAGGCTGGTGATGTCGAAGCTGATCCGGCGCTGGGCGCGCAACGGCCGCATGGAACGCCGCGCCGTCATCGTCGGCGGCGGCAAGGCGGCCGAGATGCTGATCCGCTCGGTCGAGAAGCAGCCAGACAACGACATCCGCATCTGCGGCATCTTCGATGACCGCGGCGACAAGCGCTCGCCGCCGATCGTGGCCGGCTATCCCAAGCTCGGCACCATTTCGGAGCTGATGGAATTCGCCCGCATCGCGCGCATCGACATGCTGATCGTGTCGCTGCCGCTGACTGCCGAAACGCGCGTGCTGCAGCTGCTGAAGAAGCTCTGGGTGCTGCCGGTCGACATCCGGCTCTCGGCGCATTCGAACGCTTTGCAGTTTCGCCCGCGCGCCTACTCCTACATCGGCTCGGTGCCGATGCTCGATATCTTCGACAGGCCGATCAACGACTGGGATTCGGTCGCCAAGCGCGCCTTCGACATCGTCTTCTCGCTGATCGGCATCGTCCTGTTCTCACCGGTGATGCTGGCGACGGCCATCGCCATCAAGCTCGACAGCAAGGGTCCGGTGCTGTTCAAGCAGAAGCGGCACGGCTTCAACAACGAGATCGTCGAAGTCTACAAATTCCGCTCCATGTATACCGACCGGTCGGACCCGACCGCCAAGCAGACGGTGACCAAGAACGATCCGCGCGTCACCCGCGTCGGCCGCTTCATCCGCAAGAGCTCGATCGACGAGCTGCCGCAGTTCTTCAACTCGCTGTTCGGCACGCTGTCGCTGGTTGGCCCGCGCCCGCATGCGATTGCCGCGCAGTCGCACAACCTTCTCTATAACGAGGTGGTCGACGGCTATTTCGCCCGCCACAAGGTCAAGCCCGGCGTTACCGGCTGGGCGCAGATCAATGGCTGGCGCGGCGAGATGGACACCAATGAGAAGATCCGCATGCGCACGGAATATGACCTCTATTACATCGAGAACTGGTCGATGCTGTTCGATCTGCGCATCCTGCTCATGACGCCGCTGCGGCTGCTCAACACGGAAAACGCCTATTGAGCGCGATTTCCCATGATGTGCCGCCCTCGGCGGTCAATGCCAAGCTGATCGCGCTGATATCGTCAGGCGCGGTGTTTTTCGGCGTCTTCCTGTCAGGCTTCGTCATCGACGAGCCGGCGCCCTACGATCTTTTCATGGTCGGGCTGATCGGGGTGTGGGTGCTGTTTGGCCTGCGCATATCGCGCGCGGCCGTGCCGCTGCTCGTGCTGCTGATCACGATGAACATCGGCGGCATCATTGCCATGACGCAGATGGCCGATCTCGCCAACACACCGCTCTATCTCGCCGTCTCGCTTTTTCTCGCGTTCACCGCGGTGTTCTTCTCGTCGGTGACGGCGGTGAAGCCCGGCTTCTACCGGCTGATCTTCATCGCCTATGTCGTCTCCGCGGTGGTGACCTCGCTGCTCGGCATTGCCGGCTATTTCCACGCTTTCCCGGGCGCTGAAATCTTCACCAGATACGACCGCGCCCAGGGCGCCTTCCAGGATCCGAACGTGTTCGGGCCGTTCCTGGTGCTGCCCGGCATCTATCTGCTCTATCTGCTGTTGACCGGCTCAATCGCGCGCATGCCGCTTCTGGCGGTGCCGCTGCTGATCATCACCGCGGGCATCTTCTTTTCGTTCTCGCGCGGCGCCTGGGGCATGTTCGCCGTCTCGGCCATCCTGCTCACCGGCGCCCTGTTCCTGCAAAGCAACAGCGGCAAGTTCCGGCTGCGCGTCATCATCATGACCATTGCCGCCGTCACCCTGCTGGTGGTCGCCATGATCGTCATCCTGCAGCTGCCCGGCGTCGGCGAGATGTTTTCCAGCCGCGCCCAGCTGGAACAGAGCTACGACACGGCGCGCCTTGGCCGCTTCGCCCGCTACACGATCGGCTTCGAGATGGCGCTCGAATATCCGCTCGGCATCGGCCCGCTGGTGTTCGGCACCATTTTCGGCGAAGACACGCACGACATCTGGCTGAAGACGCTGATGGATTATGGCTGGCTCGGCTTCGTCTCGTTCCTGTCGCTGACGCTGTGGACGATCGCGGCCGGCTTCCGCATCCTTTTGCGCGACCGGCCATGGCAGCCCTATCTGCTCTGCGCCTACGTCGCTTTCATCGGCAATATCGGGGTCGGCACCTTCATCGACATCGACCACTGGCGCCATGTCTACCTGCTGCTCGGCCTGATCTGGGGCGCGATCGCGCTGGAATACAGGCATCAGCGCGGGTTGCGGGCGGTGGCGGCAAGCTAAACCGACGGGAACGCCGCCGAGTTCGGATGACCCCGCCCTGCTGACGGATTGTCGGGATTTCCTCTATCTCGCGATGCCGGCAACCCGCTCGGGGTATTGCACTGCCAGCATCGATTTGTCGGCGTGATCGGCGAAGATAGCGCTGACCTTTTCGGCGTCGAACCGCGCCCGTCGCTTGCGCTTCTCGTCGTTGAGCAAAATCCCGCTGATGGCGTCGAACTTGCGGCCGAGGTTTTTCAGTATGCCTCTCTTGATCGGCCAGCTGCTGCTGAAACGGCCGGCCCAGGGAGTGCCTTTCGCCAGATCGCGATAGATCGCCATGGCGTCGACCTCGACACCGATCGGCGGACGGTCCCAGGGCTTGCCCCAGGCGAAGTGGCGAGCGTAGCAGCGGCTGAAAGGGATCTGGCTGGTGTAGTTGGTCATCACGTTCCAGAACGGGTGCATCGTCTGCCACCTGCCCTCGAAAGCCACGTTCAACGCACCTTGATCCATCCCGTAAGCCTGCTCGGAGGCCAACTGCCGAGTACGCTCCAGAAGCCCCTCCTGCCTGACCAGCGGCATGTTGAACACCAGCACGCCGGCATTGAACTTCGGCGCCCCTGGCTGCATCGGCAAATGCTGTCGATACTTTACGTCGAAATAGGTCTGCTCGTCGTGTGCGGCCAGCAGCGGAGCGTTGAGCGGGGTGTTGCAGAGATCTGCTATCGATCGGTTGAAAAGCACATCGGCGTCTGAATAGGCGATGCGGTCGTATGGCTCGAATTGAGGCAATTGATCGGCGAACAGCCTGATGTAGGTCGCAAGCGTGGGATGCGTTCCACGATTGAAGTTCGTCGCCTCCATGAACTTCGTTACGTCGATGATGCCGATCCTCCCCTCGAGCAAACGCTCACCGGCAGACCGGTCGTCACTGGGAATGACGCCGGTGTGCAAAATAAAGCCGTCGACGGCGCCGGACAAATCCAACACACGGCGCGCCGCCAAGCAGGTGTACGGAAAATACCTTTGATCGGCGGCGAAAAAGAAGCATGGCTTTTGCGACACAGTCTAATTCTCCTGCCCTGCGCCTTACGGATCAAAGTCGCGAATATCTCAAGCGAAACCGCCGAGTATTTCAGGAAACTGCACGGCCATCGCACCGGCAAGGGCATGCTCGGCATAAATCCTATGCACCTTGCTTCCATCATACCTTGCCCGCCGCCGATACCGATCCTTGGCAGGCAACATCCCCATGATGCCGTCGAATCTGCGAGCGAATCGCCTCATGACGCCTCGCTCGAAGGGAATGCGCTGCCGGAAGGGCTGGAGCCAAGGCGTATCCCTTGCCAGACCGCGCCAGACGGCAAGCGCCTCAAGTTCCACGTCGACCTGGCTCCCCCACGGCTTGCCGCCGGCGAAATGCCGGGCATAGGCTTGGGCGAACCGAAATTCCTTCGTATCGTTGGACATCAAATTCCAGTTCGGATGCATCGTCTGCCACTTGCCCTCGAAGACGATGTTCAGCGCGTTCTGATCGTTCATCTGCCCGGCAACGGCGACATCTCTGGCGCGGTGCAAAAGTCCCTGTTCACGCACCAGCGGCATGTTGAAGACGATGATACCGGCATTGAAGTAAGGCGCTCCCGGCTGCATCGACAATTTGTGCCGGTAGCCTGGGCGGAAGTACATATAATCGTCATGGGCGGCCAACAATGGGGCATGAAGTGTCTGGCCCACCAGGTCACCTATATCCCGATTGAAGAGGACATCACAATCAACATGGGCGATGCGGTCATAGTCCGCGAACTGAGGCAGTTGGTCGGCGAAAAGCCGAACAAAAGTGCCGACATTGCTTGGCCGGAAAGTATGACCGGCCTGCGCAAACAACGCCGATACGTCCATTATGCGAAGGCGATTCTTCAGCAGGCGTTCAGCAACACGCATATCGGCATCGCGTGCGCCGAAATGCAGGATGAAGCCTGGCGTTGCGTCTCCCGAAACGTCCAGAATTCTGCGCGCCGCCAAGCATGCATATGGGAAATAGTTGGCGTCGGCCGCTAGAAAAAAACAGGAATTTGCCACGCGCAATCCTTCTTATCGGTATTGGGCGAGCCATACCGTCTCGGTATTGGGCGAGCCATACCGTCTTGGCGTTGCGCCGACAAGGCCGGATGCCTCGCGATTTTTCCGGTCCAACGCGCCGTTTTAGCGCTTGCACCATAACCCTTGAAAATATATGGCTTTGCGCGGTCCGGAGTGTAGCGCAGCCCGGTAGCGCACTTGACTGGGGGTCAAGGGGTCGTCGGTTCGAATCCGGCCACTCCGACCAAACAAATAGTTGGCCGCTTCCCCCAAGGTGGCTACCGTCTTTTCGACTTCCCGCAAACAAGGTGCATTCTTAAGCCGCCATGCTGGCGTGCCGCTCGATAAAGAGTTCGATCGGACCTGTGAGAAAAGCAGCCTCCTGCTTGATCTTCTCGTCGCTCCATTCCCACCACCGGATCGCCAGCAATTTCGCAATAACATCCTGTGAAAAGCGATACCGGATAAGCTTGGCCGGGACCCCGCCGACGATCGCGTATGGCGGCACATCCCTGGTGACAATGGCGCCGGCCGCAACAATAGCGCCATCCGCGATGTGGACGCCTGGCATGATCAGCGCTTGGCGGCCGATCCAGACATCATTGGCGATGGTAATGCCGACGGGTTTGCCGCCGTGCGAATTGAGATCGGTCGCGTTCATCATGCGGCTGTGGATCGGAAAAGTGGTTGCAGCCCAAGGCACGTGGCTTCCCCCGGAACATTCAAAGCTCACGTTGCCGGCGACCGAACAGAACGCCCCAAGGGCCAACGGAGTGGCGGCAGACGCTCCAAGCACCTTCTTCCGGCTCACCCCATAGGTGTGACGTCCAACGGTCACGCTTGGGGGCAGCTTGGATCGAAACAGATTCCTCATGCGCAGCCAGCCCGTCACAGTGACCTCTTAAGCTTCTGGAGCAAGAGATCCGCGGGAGTCCGCCATAGACGATATCGACTGGCCTTTGCAACCTGCTGGCCGACTGGCGCCATGCCGTACGCGTTAAAGAACGCATGAACACGCGGCTCAGCGAACTGCTTTTTGCCTCGGGTATTGTAGTGTCGGATCGGCAGGCTATGAGGGCTTATGATTCGGCCGTTTTGAGAAAGGGCTACCCCGAGGCAGAACTGCTCGGGCGCCCAAGTGTCGGTCACCTTATGAACGGCCTTGATAGCGGCGAAGGCGTCCACCATGGCTGTGAGGTTGTCCCGGTGGATCCCGACGATGCCGCTGTTCCACATCGGTTCCTGGCCGGTCAGGACCTGGCCGCCGACGCTGATGTTCTTGCCCGGCAGCGCGTTCTGATAGATGCGATGCGGCCCTTCGCACAGGCGCATAGTGGAATGGGTCGCAGAGATCGAGCGGAAGCCCTTCGACGGGTCACCCACCGGGTACATGTCGGTGTCCATGAAAAGGAGCCGATCTGCTCGCTGCAAAAGCTCACGCATAGCCCCGGCCTTGATACCGAAATGGTAGCTTCCGCCGAAAGACCACTGGTCTTTCTGTTCGGCCGTTATGAGCATTGTCTCAACAGGATAAGCGCGAAATAGGTCAGTCCTGTCCGTTGCGACGACTATTCTGGCGGTCGGGCAATGGTGCAAAAGCTTGAGGGCGCTGAGTAGCGCGCCGCTATGGTAAAGCTCGTTCTCACCATAGGCAATGTAACCAAAAACGTCGTTCATTCCGCCACGTATAATGGGTCGTTCAATCTTCTACTAGCTGCGCTCGCAGTCGTTTTGCTCCCAGAAATCTCCTGCTGAAATCAGCCGACGATTACTACTGGCACACATCGACCCATTCGGCATCGACAATCTGTGCCATGCGCTCAGGGCTCAGCCGCACCGCGGCGTTGGTGGCGCCGGCCGCGGGCACGACTTCATCGAAGGCGCGCAGCGAGACGTCGCAATAGACCGGCAGCGGCGCCGGCAGGCCGAATGGGCAGACGCCGCCGACGGGATGGCTGGTAATCGCGACAACCTCGTCGGCGTCAAGCATGCGCGGCTTGCCGCCGAAACGGTCCTTGAATTTGCGGTTGTGGAGCCTCGACATGCCGCCGGCCACGATCAGCATGGTCTCACCGCCGACGCGCAGGCAGATGGTCTTGGCGATCTGCGCCGGCTCCACGCCGTGCGCGTCAGCCGCCAGCGCCACCGTCGCCGAACTCGCTTCGGTGACGAGCACTTCGACATCGGGCGCATGGGCAGCCAGGAAGGCGCGCACGGTCTCAAGGCTCATCTCGGCATCGTCCCATTCGAAAAATGCGGTTAGCGTTCACACTGGATAGCTTCACGCTCGGTCGGCGGCAACCTCCCCGCCCCTCGACGGCTGCAGCGATACCAGGCCAGGCGGGTCGCGCCGCATGTCAGCAACGCAAGGCGCATCCCCCGTGCGGGAGATGTGTTCGGGCTGCTGCCTTGGTACGTCGCAATGGATCAGGGCCGGCGCTGATGCTGTGCTCCCACGACCAACCGGAGAGATCATCATGCTCAAGCTCGCCTCGGCTCTGGCGCTGCTGCTTATCGGGACGGCGCGGCTGCTTGCCGACGACATGCCGATAAACGTGGACGCCATCAAATGGGGCCCTGCTCCTGCTGTCTTGCCCGCCGGCGCGGACATGGCTGTCATCGCCGGGGACCCCTCGAAGGATGGCATCTACGTGCTGCGGTTGAAGCTGCCGGCCGGCTACAGGATTGCCGCGCACAACCATCCCACCTCGGAATATGTGACGGTGATTTCCGGCAATTTTCATATCGGCATGGGCGACAAGCTCGACGAGACCAAGGGCATCGAACTGACCGCCGGCGGCTTCGGCGTAGCCCCACAGGGAATGAACCATTACGCCTGGACGACAAGCGCTACGATCGTCCAGGTTCATGGCGAGGGGCCGTTCGCGATCACCTACGTCAACCCGGCGGACGATCCGAGCAAGAAGTGACATTCGCCGTTGGGCGAATGCAACGAGCCCGCCAGGGCAAACCATGGCGGGCTTGTTGAACGACGCTTGGCCGTTGTTTATGAAACGGACCGGTTTTCCACAGGCGCCGTGGGCGCCGGGGCATCGATCAGGGCCGTTTCCGGCAATTGCAATGCTGCGGCGATCCGGCGAAGTTTCGTCGGATCGGTGTCCTTGCCGCTCTCTATGTCGGCAATCTCGCTGGTCGACAGACCGCAGGTCAGGGAAAGCTCTTCAATACTGTATCCCTTTGTCTCCCGGATGGCTTTGAGGCCGGGGTGCTCGAGCGCAACATCGGCCGCAACATCGGCCGCCAGCCTGGAGAAGGGTTCGTGTTTTGCAGTTTGGGGCATTGGCAACTCCATGGGGCTAAAGAGTTTTGGATCAAATGATAGGGTGTTGCCTGAGAGCCGGGACAATGCCCGCTTGACGGCGATTTGCCAAGGCCCAAACCGACCGTCACAGCATCGTGAACCGGCGTCAAAACCGCAGGCGCCAGGGCACATATAGGATCTCCGCCCCGATCTCCCAATCAAGTTCTTTTGAAGGGCCGCACGCCGAAGTGTTCAGCGGTTTTGCGCCGCTCGCGCGTTAGCCTGATGTTGCTGGCAGCCGCATCGGGCCAGCTTTTCCCAAGAGGATCAGATCCATGACATTCAAGACATCAGCCATCGTGCTCGCCACGATTTCAGGCCTCGCTGGCGCGAGCATGGTCGCGGCGCAAGCCGCCGAGGCCGTGCGCATTCGCGGCACGGTGACCGCCTTTGCCGGAGCGACGCTGACGGTGAAGACCCGCGAAGGCGCTACCGACGCCATCGCGCTGGCTGAAGGGTGGAAGATTTCCGGCGTCGCCAAGGCGGATGCCGGGGATATCAAGCAAGGCGATTTCCTCGGCATTGCCTCTGTTTCGAAGGCCGATGGCGGCAGCGGCGCGCTTGAGGTGGTGATCTTCCCGGCCGCGCTGAAGGGCGCCGGCGAAGGCGACCGCCCGTGGGATCTCGAGCCCAACAGCCGGATGACCAACGGCGCGGTCGCCGATGTCACCGAGATTGCAGGTCGCACGGTGACGCTGACCTACGACAATGGCCAGAAAAAGCAGATCGCGATCCCGCAGACGACGCCGGTGGTGACCTTCGCGCCGGCGACGCCCGCCGACCTCAAGCCTGGCGCTGTGGTGTTCGTCAACGCCGAGCGCGGCAGTGACGGCAAGCTGACCGCGGGCCGGGTCGTTGTCGGCACCAACGGCGTCATTCCGCCGATGTAAGTTGCCGACGAAGCCGCCAGACACAATCCAGAAACAAAATTCTACAGTCCGGAAAAACTGTCGAAAAGTTCGGAGGCGATAGTCATGACTGCGGGGTTCACCGGCACCGATCTTGCTCGGTGACGGCCAAATTCAGCCCGCGCAGAAAAGGAAACGAAGTCATGAAGAAGTCCCTCCTGTCGGCTCTCGGGCTGGCTTTTGCCCTGGCTGTCTCTCTGCCCCTCATCGGCGCCAGCAGCGCCGACGCAGCACCGCTGCACAAGAAGCATCACCACCATCATCATCATCACAAGAAGCATCACCGCCATCACCACCACCACCACAACAAGGTGGAGGCCAAGAAGGCCTGACAGGGCCGACTTGCCCAACGGGAAGGCTGGCCCTGGAGTCCTCGCCAAGGCCGCCTTCCCGTTGGTTTTTGCCAGGCGACACGTGGAAAAGCTGAAGGCAGGATTCGATGGCGCCCATGCGTCAGAATGCGAGCAACCACAGGTTGCCAGCTGCAGGACACCACTGGTCTCTCAATGCCGTCGGAACCCGCTAGGACGGCGCCGCGAACGCGAGCACTATTGCGATCAAAATCAAAAGCGGTCCCATCCATTTGAAATGCTTCGCGACCTGCAGCCACCATGGCTGCTGACCTTGTTGGGCCTGAAAAGGACTTTGGAGCAGCCCAAAACCAACGCCTGTCATCCACAGCCCAGCGCAGAACATGATGAACTCGTCGATGTAATTTGCGACCACGCCCGTCTCCTCCGCCGGTACCTTTGGACTGGCGTTATAGTCGCAGCCGGGAGTGGCAGAAAGCGCGGTGCCAAGTGGCGGCAATGACTGCTGCCGCCACCTGACAAGAGCCGGGCGCGGACTCGGTCTTGGCCGGCCATTTGGGCACGCCACGGTGTGACCTTCGCATGGGATGCCGCGCTGCTACGTCAGCGTACTTCACGCGAAATGCATGATCGATGCCCGGCCCCGCCATGCGCCGTCCGTTGGCGAAGGCTAAAAAATCAACGTCGCAAAAAAACGCGAAGAAAATTCGAACCACGCATGAACCTTTGCTTTGGAGGCCGCACTAACCCGGCATGGACGCCGAGAAGGCGATCCCAACACAGAAGGACGCCATGGTGGCGATCCTCGATCCAGAGAAGGAAATGCTCAAATGACCAACTTCAAGCGCATCACGCTCGCCGCGGCCCTCATCGTCTCGGCCTTCGGTTCGGCTTCCGTTCCGACCTCGGCTTTCGCCAACGGCACGCATCCCACGGGCGACGGCGGCGCGGTTTGCAAGGGCTCTGGGCATTGCCTGGTGCTCTCGATCGAGTGCAAAGGCACCTATACCGACGCCACGGACAAGAATGGCACTGTCTATGGCAAATGCAGCCAGACCGCGCAGGTTTCGCCGCAGGCCAAGATCAAGCTCGCCAAGTAATCGGCCGCAGATCAGGGAAATGGCGGTCGTCCGCGGGACGGCCGCCATTTTCTTTTTGTTTTCGTGAATTGTTTTAGCGCCGGCTGAGCAACAGGCTGGCGAGAAGGCCGACCACGACCAACCCAACAGCAGCGGCTGTTGCCGGACGATCGCGCGCCGTCCTTTCGATCGCCCTGCCCTGCTTCCTGATCGCCGGCAGCGCATCGCTGACAAGGTCGGCAAGCTGCCCATAATAGTCCGAAGCGGCATCGCGCCCGTCCTCGTAGTAAGCACCGCCGCGTTTGGCCACGACTTTGCGCAACGCGGCGAGCTCTTTGGAAAGGGTCGCGACCTGCTTTTCGAGATCGAGATCGGAGAGGGTCGAAAGCGATACCATGATTGTTTTTCCTTCTTTTGAGAGAAGGCCAAACGCATGGCCTCGGAACCGGTTCCGGTCTGCTTGCCCGAGGGCAGCGGAAAGGTTAGCGCACCTGGTCGAGCAGGCGCTTGCACTCCAGGAGGTCAAACAGCGCCTCCTGCAGCAAGGCCCGGTTGTCGCGCGACAGTTTCGATGCGCCGGGCTGGACCGGACCTTCCTCCTCGGTCTTGCCCAGGCCGAAAAAGCGGCGGCTGGGTTTTACCTTGGGCTGACCGACCAGCATCTCGTCATCCATGCCGCGCGGCTGGGCGGCTGGCGTCAGCGGCACCTGATCGGCCTGCCTGCGCTGCGAGATCGCTTCGACGGCAGCCATGTCGCCATTGCCGATGGCGACCAGGAAATGGTTGCCGTTCTCGCGCAGCAGTTTCTGCACGCCCTTGATCGTGTAACCCTGGTCGTAGAGCATGTGGCGGATGCCCTTGATCAGTTCGACATCCTGCGGCCGGTAGTAGCGGCGGCCGCCGCCGCGCTTCATCGGCTTGATCTGGTTGAAACGGGTTTCCCAGAAGCGCAGCACGTGCTGCGGCAGATCGAGATCCTCCGCGACCTCGCTGATGGTGCGGAAAGCGTCGGGGCTCTTGTCCATGGGCGAAATCCTCACGCTGGACGGCGATCCGGCCCAGTCTGCCGAATCGGGTATCATTTCAGCGGTTTATGAAACAATATTCAAGCCCGGCGTCAAAACGGCCCGGCGTTTTCAACCGAAGCCTGCGGCAGAACCTATTTGCCGCCCTTGGCCTTGCTGTTCTGGTGCGAGCGCAGGATACGGCTTTTCAGCACGTTCGACGACTTGAAGGTCATCACCCGGCGCGGCAGGATCGGCACTTCCTCGCCGGTCTTGGGATTGCGGCCGATGCGTTCGTTCTTGGAACGGACGTGGAAGGTGGCGAAGGACGACAGCTTCACCGTCTCGCCGCGTACGATGGCTTCGCAGATTTCGTCCAGCACCGCCTCGACGAGTTCTGCCGATTCAGTGCGTGACAAGCCGACCTTACGGTAAACAGCTTCGGCAAGGTCGGCGCGCGTAAGTGTCTTTCCCCCCATGCGACCGTCCCATCAGTTCAAAAAACACAAATCGATACAGGTAAAGGCAGAGCCTAAGTAATTGATCCGGCAAGGTCAAGGACCGAAACCGGACCGTTCGGCACTTACCAGCGAACGAGAACCGCGCCCCAGGTGAAGCCGCCGCCCATCGCTTCCAGGAGCACGAGATCACCCTTCTTGATGCGACCGTCGGCGACGGCCACCGAAAGCGCCAGCGGCACGGAAGCAGCCGAGGTGTTACCGTGCAAATCGACGGTGACCACCACCTTTTGCTCAGCAATCCCGAGCTTCTTGGCCGAAGCGTCAATAATGCGTTTATTGGCCTGATGCGGCACGAACCAGTCGAGGTCGTCGGCGGTTATGCCGGCCTGCGAAAACGTCGCCTCGATGACATCGGTGATCATGCCGACGGCGTGCTTGAACACTTCGCGGCCTTCCATCCTGAGATGGCCGACCGTGCCGGTGGTCGAGGGACCGCCATCGACGAAAAGCTTGTCCTTGTGCGCGCCGTCGGAGCGCAGGCTCATCGCCAGCACGCCACGGTCGGCAATGCCGCCGGTGCCCTCATCCGCTTCCAGCACCAGCGCGCCGGCGCCGTCGCCGAATAAGACGCAGGTCGAGCGGTCGCTCCAGTCGAGGATGCGCGAAAAGGTCTCCGCGCCGATCACCAGCACGCGCTTGGCGAGGCCGCCTCTGATGTAGAGGTCGGCGGTGGTCACCGCATAGACGAAGCCCGAGCACACCGCCTGCAGGTCGAAGGCAAAGCCGTGATGCATGCCGAGCCGGTTCTGGATCTCGACGGCGGTCGCCGGAAAGGTGTTGTTGGGCGTCGAGGTCGCCAGCACGATCAGGTCGATGTCGGCAGGCGTAAGACCAGCATTGTCGAGCGCTGCGCGCGCCGCCGCCTCGCCCAGCGACGCCGTCGTCTCGTCATCGGCGGAGATATGACGCTGGCGGATGCCGGTGCGCTGGGCGATCCACTCGTCCGAGGTTTCGACCATGCCTTCGAAATCGGCATTCTTCATGATGCGGAGGGGCAGCGCAGCACCGGTGCCGCGCACGACTGATCTGATCAAAGCTCTTTCCTATTCCTTTTCGTCGACGGTGGCGTCGGATTTCCTGCTTGCCTGGGCATGCGGGTTGCGCGCATGGAACAGGTCGAGATCGGCCTCGATGCGGTCGATCAGATTGTTGCGCACCATGTCATAGCCCAGCTCGATGGCCGCCGCGAAACCGTCCGAATCGGCGCCGCCATGGCTCTTTACCACGATGCCGTTCAGACCCAGGAAAACACCGCCATTGGAGCGGCCCGGATCGAGCTTTTCGCGCAGGCGGTCAAAAGCGCCCTTGGCGAAGACATAGCCGATCCTGGCCATCAGCGTGCGGTTCATCGCGGCGCGCAGATAGCCTGAGATCTGGCGCACAGTGCCTTCTGCCGTCTTGAGCGCGATGTTGCCGGCAAAGCCCTCGGTGACGACCACGTCGACCGTGCCCTTGCCGATGTCGTCACCCTCGACGAAGCCATGATAATTCATCGAGGCCATGTTGGCCTCGCGCAGCATGCGCCCGGCTTCCTTGACTTCTTCCTGTCCCTTGATCTCCTCGACGCCGACATTGAGCAGGCCGACTTTCGGCCGGTCGATGCCGAACACCGAGCGCGCCATGCCGGTGCCGAGAATGGCAAAGTCAATCAGCTGGTGCGCATCGGCGCCGATGGTGGCGCCGACATCCAGCACCACGCTCTCGCCGCGCATCGTGGGCCAGATCGCCGCGATCGCCGGACGATCGATGGTCGCCATCGTGCGCAGGCAGAATTTCGACATCGCCATCAGCGCGCCGGTATTGCCGGCCGAAATGCAGGCCTGCGCGCTGCCACTCTTGACTGCTTCGACAGCCTTCCACATCGACGACTTCCAGCGGCCGTGGCGCAGCGCCTGGCTCGGCTTGTCGTCCATCCTGACCGCAACTTCGCAATGGTGGAACTCGCTGACCTCGGCCAGTTTGGGGAATTTGGCGAGTTCGGGGCGCACCAATTCCTCGCGCCCATATATGACGAAGCGGATGTCGGGACGCCTGACGGCGACCGTCATGAGTGCCGGGATGACCACGTTTGGCCCGTGATCGCCACCCATGGCATCGATGGAAATCCTGATCACGCGGTCTTTATCTCACTAGCTTGGGCCAAGGCACATGGCCCGCGAAAGAAATACGAAACTCGCGAAATTCGGGGGCTCGCGAAGGTTCGGCGAAAATAGCGGTTTTGGGCTGCCGCACAACCGGCTTTTCTGCGATCGCTTCGGGTTTTAGGATTTTCCAAGCAAGGATCGCAGCTTTTGCTGGAATTCATTCTCGACGGGCTCGTCCGGGCCGGCGGCATCGAGAGAGGCGCCTGCCTTGCGCGGATAGGGATCGATCGCCAGCCCGAAGAACTGTTCGGCGAGCGCACCGACGTCGATCGTGTCGCCGGAGAATGTTTCCGGGCTGTCCGGCCCGTCGGCGTCGAGCAGGATCTCGCCGCCGCCTTCGAACCCTTGCCGTCCGAGCTTGGATTGCTCCGGCAGGAACAGCGCCTCGACCTCCTCGTCGATATGGGCCGCGACCGGCTCAAGGGTGACGATGCAGGCCTGGGTGATATCAGCCTCGACGCGGCCGCTGACCTTGACGCCATTGCGCTTCCACGGCGCCACCAAAAGCTCAGCACGGTAGTTTTCGACCGAAAGCAGCTCGTGCTCGCGCGCAAGCATTGCGCGCTGCGCGGCGTCGGCGTCGATCACCACCTGCAAACCTTTGTGCGGCAGGCGGCCGACATTGGCCGCGAATGAGACCGGGCTAGGCGTGTCCACATGTTTCATCTTGGTCTCCCCTCCTCACTCCGCTTTCGCGACGGGAAACGCCACGGCACCGGAAACGATCAATTCGGACGGCTGTGCTTCAAGCTGCCTTGCGGCATCGATTACATAGGACGCCAGCGGCAAGGCTTGCGGCCAGGCGCCGGCATCGGGCCTGACATTGCGCGCCAGGGCGGCAGCAAGCGCGTCGCGGTCGCTGCGTTCCAGCGCGTCGTCATAGGCGGCGGTACGGCCGTAGAACATTTTGGCCAGCCTCTTCATGCGCTTGGGCACGCCGACATCGCCAACGCCCAGTTCCCGCAGCGAATGCTCGACATCGAGAAAGAACTCGTCGATCAGCACCTGCGCGACCTCATGCGCGACGCCCTCTTCGCCGCGCAGCCGGTGCTGAAACAGGAACATGTGCAGCGACAGCATCTCGAAACGGCCGAGCGGCGTATCCGGCACATTCCAGAGGGAATAAAACACGGTCTGCCGCGCCGCCGCCACGATTTGTGCGTAAAGCGCCTCGGTGATAGCGCGGTTGGCATTGCGTTCGCGGCCAAAAAGGCGCTGGAACATTGAGGGTGGTCTCCTGGGGACCGATTGTTTGAATGGGCCTTGTTGCATCGGCAAGCAAGCTGGTTTACCGGTTTTGCCGCCCAGCGCAAGTTGCGGCCAGCTAATGGAGTTGTTGTTGCGCGCGCTGAAATTCAAGTCGACTTTTCTGCCTGGGGCCACCGCCGCGGTTTCGCTGGTGCTGGTGGCTTCTGCGCTGTCGGGCTGCAATTCGTCCAAGATGTTCGGCGACCTTAACCCTAGCGAGACGCTGACGCAGGGCTATGTTATCGACCAGCAAGCGGTCGATTCGGTGCCGGTGGGCTCCAGCCGCGAACAGGTGCTTCTGGCGCTCGGCACGCCATCGACGAAAGCCACCTTCGACAATGAGGCGTTCTATTACATTTCGCAGACGCGCAAGCGCTATGTCGCTTTCGACAAGCCGCGCCTGGTCGACCAGAAAGTGCTCGCGGTCTATTTTGGCGAGGACGGGCGCGTCACCCAGATTGCCAATTACGGTCTGAAGGACGGCAAGATTTTCGACTTCATCTCGCGCACCACGCCGACCGGCGGCAAGGACCAGAACTTCCTCAGCCAGATCATCAAAGGCGCCAGCAAGCTGGCGCCCCCCATTCCTGGCGGCGGCGCCTAAGAAGCGACCGCCTTCCTCAGATTTTTGCTTCCCCCGAAGCGACACCATCTCAGGCGACCAAAAGCCCGCGGGAGCGATCCTGCGGGCTTTTGTTTTGAGGTTATGCGGCCGCAACACCCGTCGCGCTTTGCCGCGCGTGGCCTGTTCGGCCGCCGGGCTCCAGCGAGGCGCGGTGCACAGCCGCACTCTGCCGCGCTTCCGAAGGCGTCATGCCGAAATGCCGGCGGAAGGCGTGGTTGAAGGTCGAGAGATCGCCGAAGCCGGCGTCGAAGGCGATGGCGCCGATGGTGCGGTGTGCCAGGCGCAGGTCGGATAGCTTGCTGCAAACCAGCGCCAGCCGCCGGCCAAGCACGAACTGCGACAGCGAGGTACCCTCACCCTCGAACAGCTTTCTGATATAGCGCGCGCTGACGCGGTGGCGCCCGGCCAGCGCGTCCGACCCGACATCGCCGGAAGCCAGATTGCTTTCGATATCGGCTTTGATGGCGCGCAGCCGCGCGGCGCGTATGCCGCGGCCTGCGGCGACCTCGGTGGCGTCCTGCGTTGCCCCGACCACGACCGCGACAAGGTCCTGTATGTGCTTGGCGGCAAGCCAGCGCAATTCGGACGCGGCCAGGTTCGGCTCCTGCATCAGCAGACGGACATAGCTGGTCAGCAGCAAGAACTTTTCGCCCACGCATGACATCGGCGTCATCAGGGCGGCATCCGCATTCGCAGCCATGGGCCCGAGGGCTGCCTTGGGGATGGTGATGAAGAGATGATGCGACATCGCCCGCTCGATCACATGCGGATCAGAGGAGGACAGAAGGATTGCCTGGCCGGCCTCGATGCTGGCCTCGCGGCCGAGATGCGAGAAGGTGGCAGCGCCCTCCAGACACATGAAGAAAATGTAATCATCGGTCCCCTTGGCCATGGCGCGGGAACGGATGGTGCGGAAGGCGGTGGTCCTCGAATCGGCAATGCCGACGCCCGGCAGCCGCAGGATGGTCGCGTCGACGGAGAGCTTTTCCTCCGTGACGTTAAAATCCATGTCGGTCACCATCCGGCGCAACAGGTCGCAATAGACGTTTCGCCATTCCGCTCGCGGCCACATGGCGGTCGAAAAGCGCGCATACGCAAACTCGGGGGGTCGAATAGTCATGGGGTACTCCCAAGCGATTGTCTTCATTTCACTGTCGTTCGTAGTCGAGGCTCGTTCCATGAACGGCCTCTCATCCGACGGCGGCAATCGGGGGGCACTGGATGGCTACAATGATTTGCGCACTTGGACAAAAGACTATTTACGAAGCTATGGATGAGATTTGTTCATTCATGCTAAGGAACCCATGGGCAGGATCGGGTAACGGCAAATGACAAGACGGCTTCCACAACTGGAATCCATTCGTGCTTTCGAGGTCATTGCCCGGCTGGGCAGCTTCAAGCGCGCCGGCGATGAGCTGAATGTTACGCCAAGCGCGCTCAGCCACCGCATCGCCGATCTCGAAGCCGATCTCGGCGTGCTTCTGTTCACCCGCCATGTCCGCCGCGTCGAACTAACGCTTGAAGGCGAAAGATTGTCCGCGGGCGTGCGACGCGCATTGCTGGAAATCCAGAGCACGATCGCGAGTGTCGCGCGCAACGAGCGCACGAGGCTGAGGGTCACTGCCATTCCTTCGCATGCCGTGCGCTGGCTGGCCCCGCGCCTGCACAGGTTTCGCAAAAAGCATCCCGAAACAGAGATCGACATCAATGCGGATCTCGCAGTCGTCGACCTTTCGCAGCGAACAGTCGACATCGCATTGCGCTTCGGCGGCGGACACTATCCGGCCGTCGAGACCGAATGGCTGATGGCAGATGCGATCTTTCCTGTCGTCAGTCCCGACTATCTCGCCGCCAACGGCCCGGTCAGAGACCAGCACGATGTGCTGCGACTGTTCCGCATCCTCGACACGACGGCCGAAAATGACGAGAGTGGCGCCAATTGGCGCCACTGGTTCGAGAGAAACAATCTGCCGCTGGATACGGTTGGCGACGGCATGAATCTGAATGGCACCTTGTTGGCGGTCGAAGCGGCGGCGAGCGGTCTGGGCGTCGCTATCGCGAGGAAGTCGCTGGTCGAGAGCGATTTGCGCACCGGCAGGCTCGTCCGCCTCCTGACCACGGACATACCGACGAACTGGAACCACTACGTCGTCGTGCACCCGTCCATCTCCGCCTGGGAGCCTGCCAGATCGTTCATCAACTGGCTGAAGGCGGAAGCCGGCGACAGCGCCGGCGCCGGTTGACCTCGGCGGCCGTTTGGGAACTCTCCTCGGGAGGTCAGCAGAAGGCGCCCCCCGGTGCTCAAGGACTCATTGCACCGGCCGGTTGCTCATCCTTGCGGCCCGACTGGTTCGCGGCCTTGGCGGCAAGCGCTGCCGCCATCTGGCTCTCCAGCTCGCGCAGCTTGGCGTCGAGTGTCGCCATGCCACCCCAGCCGAATGTCGCGCGGTACAGCGGTGCGATCTCGGGCGTCAGGAATTCGACGAGGGTTTCGTCCTCGACCCAGACCTTGAGCACCTTGAACAGGCGGGCATCGATCAGCTCGCTATGCCAGCCCATGCGGGCGGCAATGCCCTGGATGGTTTCGGTCGAATTGGGCGTGCTGAGCAGCACATGCGAGCCGGAGCGCAGGCGCATGTTCGGGTCGAAGCCGATGCCGAGCGGCGCTTGCTGGTCCAGAACCGTGCCGCACGGCAGGATTTCGATCAGCGAGCCGAAATCGTCGCCGAGGCAGACAAACCATGCGCCCTCAGGAAATGGCGGCGACGGCGCACGAACCGCGGTGGCGACAAGCATTTCGGCAAGGACGCTGGCGACGGCCTGCGGATCGCGGGCGTTGAATGAAGCGTGATGCAGCATGGCAATACTCCTGTTTTCAACGGCGGCGGCCGGCAGAAGTGGCGACCCATGCCGCGGCGTTCCGTAAAAACTGAATCACCGGCTGAGCGTCAGGATGACCGCGGCAAACAGGCAGGCGTATTCGGCCAGTCCAAGCACAAGGCGCAAATTGTGGTTGGCCGCCCAGCTGTCGCGCGTCTGCGCCCAATCATCGGGGATGGTCACCGGCGTCCAGCTCTGCACCTGTTTGTTGAGCGGCACCTGACGGCTGACGGTGAAGCCAATGTCGATCACCACCAGCGCCGCGGCGACGATGGTCAGGATGCGCGGCAGGCCGGCATCGACCGCAAACATCGCCATCGCCGCGATCAGCACCAGCGTCGTCAGCCTGACGAACGGCATCACCCGGGTAAACGTCCGGTCGCGCATCTGATGCATGGCCATGTACTGGCCGGCGGTAAGATCATCGATGCGAAAATCGTGGATTACGCCCCAGACGTAGATGCCGGCAATAATTCCAGCCAGCGCAAGCGAAGCCGCCATCAAGAAAATGTCCATGTCTTTTCCCTGCCCGAATGTCGTTTCCCTGGCCAAAATCGCCGCAGAGGCGAGCCCGACACCGCGCCTATTGCAATGTCCTGGCCAATGGCCGGGGTATTAAAGCAGGCGGACGGTCCGGGCTTGGGTAGGATGGAACGATGTTTTGGGCAATGCGGCCCTCCAATTGCGTCGGAAACATCAAGTGCCGTGAGGTCGAAACCTATCAGCAAACCTTGACGCGTACTTGCCAGCGACCGGTCAAATTCGTATCAGACCGTGCTGGCCAATGGCGCATCACGCTGAATTGGGAGGAGCATCCGTGCCGGAAAAAACCCGGACAAAACCGACAGGCTGGATGGCGACCGGAACGGCTGACAGCCAAGTGGTCACGCCTGACTGGATGCCCATCGAGCCGGTGACGATCGATGGCGTGAGGGTCAAGGAGATCAGGCCGGTCGCAACCTCCACCGGCTATCTGACCGAGATCTTTCGCGAGGAGTGGGAGCTCGATTCGGAGCCGGTCCGCCAGGTCTTCCAACGCACCTTGTATCCCGGCGCGGTGACGGGCTGGCATGCCCATGCGGTGACGACCGACCGGCTGTTCTGCTGCGTCGGCAGCGTTCGCATTTCGCTGTTTGACGGACGCAAGGCCTCGCCGACCTTCGGCGCCGTCTGGCACAAGATTATCGGCCCGTTGCGCCCGGCGGTCGTCATCATTCCACCCGGAATATGGCACGGTGTTGTTTCGCTCGGAGCGGAGACGGCGGTGCTGCTCAACCTCGTCGACAAGGCCTATGCCTACGATCAGCCCGACCATTGGCGCCTGCCGCCAGACACCGACCACATTCCCTACAGACTGGTGTAGCGTGGAAGCATCGGCGCAGCGCGATCAGGCCGGCGGCGAACCGCTGGTTTCGATCGTGATCGCGACGCACAACCGGCCGGCAGCACTGCGGCAGGCATTGACCAGCGTCATGCGCCAGACGTTGCAAGACTGGGAAGCCTTGGTCATCGGCGACGGTTGCAGGCCGGATACGGCGGCCGTTGTCGCTGAATTTGACGATGCCCGCATCGTCTACATCGATCTTCCTGTCAATTTCGGCGAACAGTCCGGTCCCAACAATATCGGCTTTGCCAGGGCGCGTGGCCGCTTCGTCGCCTTGCTCAACCACGACGATCTGTGGTTTCCCGACCATTTGGCGGCGATGACCGGCTGGATCGACGCCTCGGGCGCCGACGTGGTGCTGGCGCGCGGTGCCGTCATCCAGCCGCCGTCGGCGGCCGGCAATCCTGTCAATTCGATCTTCGGGATCGGCAAGGATGGTTTTTACGACCCCGTCACGACGGAAGGATTTGGCTCGGCACACATGTTTCGCCGCGCTTCGTTCAGCCTGCTCGGACCTTGGCGACCCGCCAGCCAGTGCTTTTGCGAAAGCTCGCAGGACTGGCTGTTTCGGGCATGGCGAAAGGGCGCGGTGATCGCGACGATGCCGCACCTCACGGTGATCAAGTTGCATTCCGGCATACGCAAGGGTTCCTATCTCGGCGACAATGCGCAGGAACAGAAGGATCTTCTGGATGCCATGCAGACGCCGGACGCCTTGCGCGTGAAAATCCTTGGCTGCGCGGGCGAACCCATTCGCCTGGCGGCATCGAGTTATCTCAGGCGCAGGCTGATGGCGGCTCTTGGCATCCATCCCCGCGCCCGCGCCTTCCGCCGCAAGTATAAGCGAGGCGCCTTCCTTGCCAAGCTGCGGCGCCTGCGTGGCCTGGCGCCGATGCCTGAGCGCGAACCTGGCGTGAGCGAATTGCTGGATCGCTACCGCAAGCGCGGCGATGTGGGGACCGAGCCGGATGAGGGTTGACTGCCACTAGCGTAAATCTCAAACAAAAACCCGCGGGATCGCTCCCGCGGGTTTGTTCCTGAAGCAGTGGCGTTGCCTTAGCCGTGCGCGAGCACGGCCAGCAGCAGAAGCGCCACGATGTTGGTGATCTTGATTGCCGGGTTGACCGCCGGGCCGGCGGTGTCCTTGTAGGGATCGCCAACCGTGTCGCCGGTGACCGAAGCCTTGTGCGCTTCGGACCCCTTGAGGTGCTTGACGCCGTCCTTGTCGACAAAACCGTCCTCGAACGACTTCTTGGCATTGTCCCAGGCGCCGCCGCCCGAAGTCATCGAGATGGCGACGAACAGGCCGTTGACGATGACGCCGAGCAACGAGGCGCCGAGTGCCGCAAAGGCGGACGCCTTGGAGCCCGAGATCAGCTGCACGCCGAAATAGACGACGAGCGGCGCCAGCACCGGCAGCAGCGAGGGGATGATCATTTCGCGGATCGCCGCCTTGGTCAGAAGGTCGACGGCGCGGGCATAGTTCGGCTTGGAGGTGCCGGCCATGATGCCCGGATCCTCGCGGAACTGCTTGCGCACCTCCTCGACGATGGCGCCCGCCGCGCGGCCGACGGCCGTCATGGCGATGCCGCCGAACAGGTACGGGATCAGGCCGCCAAAGATCAGGCCGGCGACAACATAGGGATTGGAGAGGTCGAAGGAGACATCGCCCATGCCCTGGAAGTATGGATATTTGTCGCCATTGGCGGCAAAGAACTTCAAATCGTTCGAATAGGCCGCAAACAGCACCAGCGCGCCAAGACCGGCCGAACCGATGGCATAGCCCTTGGTCACCGCCTTGGTGGTGTTGCCGACCGCGTCGAGCGCGTCGGTGGAGTGGCGCACTTCCTTGGGCAGGCCGGCCATTTCGGCAATGCCGCCGGCATTGTCGGTGACCGGGCCGAAGGCGTCGAGGGCGACGATCATGCCGGCCAGGCCGAGCATGGTGGTGACCGCGATCGCCGTCCCGAACAGGCCGGCGAGCTGGTAGGTCGAGATGATGCCGCCGACGATGACGATTGCCGGCAGTGCGGTCGATTCCAGCGACACCGCAAGTCCCTGGATGACGTTGGTGCCGTGACCGGTCACCGAGGCCTGGGCGATGGAGTTCACCGGGCGCTTGTTGGTGCCGGTATAGTATTCGGTGATCACCACGATGAGACCGGTCACAACGAGACCGATCAGGCCGCAGATGAACAGGTTCTTGCCGATGATGGTCATGCCGGCGACGGTGCCGACCTCGCCCCAGCCGACGGTTGCCGAGGTAGCGACACCGAGACCGACGATCGACAGCAGGCCGGTGACGATCAGGCCTTTGTAGAGGGCGCCCATGATCGAGCCGTTGGAACCGAGCTTGACGAAGAAGGTGCCGACGATCGAGGTCAGGATGCAGGCACCGCAGATAGCGAGCGGATAGAGCATCGCCGCACCCAGAGCGGCGGTTCCGCCGAAGAAGATGGCGGCCAGCACCATGGTGGCGACGACGGTCACCGCATAGGTTTCGAAGAGGTCGGCGGCCATGCCGGCGCAGTCACCGACATTGTCGCCGACATTGTCGGCGATGGTGGCCGGGTTGCGCGGATCGTCTTCGGGAATACCGGCTTCGACCTTGCCTACGAGATCGCCGCCGACGTCGGCGCCCTTGGTGAAGATGCCGCCGCCCAGACGGGCGAAGATCGAGATCAGCGATGCGCCGAACCCGAGCGAAACCAGCGCATCGATGACGATGCGGTCATTGGGCTGCAGGCCCATCGGGCCGGTCAGGATATAGTAGTAAATCGACACGCCGAGCAGCGCGAGGCCAGCCACCAGCATACCGGTGATGGCGCCCGACTTGAAGGCGATGTCGAGACCGGCGGCGAGGCTGTTGGACGCCGCCTGCGCGGTGCGCACATTGGCGCGCACCGAGACGTGCATGCCGATGAAACCGGCGGCGCCCGAGAGCACGGCGCCGATCAGGAAGCCGACTGCGGCGGTGATCGAAAGCAGCCACCAGGCGAGCACGAGCACGACCACGCCGACGATGGCGATGGTGGTGTACTGGCGCGCCAGATAGGCCTGCGCGCCTTCGCGGATGGCGGCGGAGATTTCCTGCATGCGTGCATTGCCCTGATCGGCTGCAAGAACCGATCGTGTCGCCCAGATGGCGTAAAGGATTGAAAGCAAGCCGCAGGCGATGACGGCAGAAATGATGGTCATTGCCGAATTTTCCTCGATTGATGGCCCAAAAGAACCCCTCCCTGGGCCGTTGGTGCGGGGAGCGGATAAGCCTAGGCGGAATCCGTCCTTCGCAGCGGTGTATGCGAAACACGGCTCGGAACGTCAAGATATTGTTCGGTTTTTGCCCCGCTTTCAGCCAAAAGGTTTAGGCCACAACATTCCCATTGCCGATGCCCTGCTATTAGATCGATTGAAATGACGCCGCGTCAGTCAATGCTTTGCCCGCAGTCCAGCGAAGGTCAGTCGCCAGTCTCCTGCCCCATCTTGCGCGCCGTATAGCGCTCGATGGCGGACAGTCCGTCATAGATCAGCACCGCCAGCGCCGCGACGATCAGGCCGCCTTGCAGGACGAAGGCGAGATTGTTGGACAGCAGGCCGGCGATGATCACCTCGCCCAGCGTCTTGGCGGCAACCGTCGAACCGATCGTCGCCGTGGCCAGGCTGATCACCACCGACAGCCTTATGCCGCCCAGAATGATCGGCGCACTCAGCGGCAATTCAACCTTGATCAGCCTTTGCCAGCCGGTCATGCCGGCGCCGCGCGCGGCCTCCATGATGTTGCCCTGCAGCGTCGTTAGGCCGGTCAGCGCGTTCTCGAAGATCGGCAGCAGGCCGTAGAGAAACAGCGCAATCAGCGTCGGCTTCTCGCCGAAACCGACGGCGGGCACCGCCAGCGCCAGCACCGCCACCGGCGGAAAGGTCTGGCCGATATTGACCAGACTGCGCGACAGCGGCAGGAATTCGGCGCCCGCCGGCCTGGTCACCAGGATGGCAAGCGCCACGGCAACGATGGTTGCGGCGACGGTAGCGATCAGCACGGTCCTGAGATGCAGCAGGGTCAGCGTCAGCAGGCTGCCCTGATTGTAGATCGCCGGCGCATTGTTTTCGGTCAGCGGCTTCAACAGCGGCTCGAACCAGCCGGGATTGGTAACGAAGGCTATGAGAAGCACCACCAGGGCAAGCCTGAGCAGCGAAGGCAGCCAGGCTTTTAGACCGGCCCCTTTCATGCCGGTCTCGCCGCGCGCTTCACCAGCCCGTCGACGGTGACGCGGCCGAGAGGCTTGCCGTCTTCGCCCTTGACCGGCAGCGCCGGCCGGCCCGACCACAGAAGCTCGGCCAGCGCGTCGCGCTGGCTGGCGTCGCCTGGGATCGCCTCGCCTTCGGCAGACCCCTTTTCCACGGCGTCGCGCACGCGGCCGAGCGACAAGAGCCGGAACGGCTTTTCGCTGGCGCCGACCAGGGTTTCGACGAAGGCGTTCGCCGGCCGCGCCAGGATCTCTTCCGGCTTGGCGTATTGCACCAGCTTTCCGGCATCCATGACGGCGATCTTGTCGCCCATATGGACCGCCTCCTCCATGTCGTGGGTGACGAGGATGATGGTGGTGCCGAAGCGCTTCTGGATCGCCAGCAGATCTTCCTGCGCCTTGGTGCGGATGATCGGGTCGAGTGCGCCGAACGGCTCGTCCATCAGAAGCACATTGGGCTCGGCGGCGAGCGCGCGCGCGACGCCGACACGCTGCTGTTGCCCGCCGGACAGTTCGTGCGGGTAGCGCTGGCCATAGGCCTCGGGGTCGAGCTGGTAGAGTGTCATCAACTCATCGACGCGGGCCTTGATGCGGTCCTTGTCCCAGCCCAGCAGGACCGGCACGGTGGCGATGTTCTGCGCAACGGTGCGGTGCGGGAACAGGCCGTGGCCCTGGATGGCGTAGCCGATGCTGCGGCGCAGTTCGTAGCCGGGCAGCGAGCGGTTGTCGTTGCCGTCGAGCTTGATGACGCCGGCGGTCGGCTCGACCAGCCGGTTGATCATTCGCAGCAGCGTCGTCTTGCCGGAACCGGAGGTACCGACAATGACGCAAACCGTGCGCGGCTCGACGACCATGGACACGTCGTCGACCACGGTCGTCGCGTCATAGCGCTTGGTAATGCCTTCGATCTCGATCATGCCGTTTCAACCCTGCGCCTGGTGGCGGTCATTTCGATCACTGCGTCGAGGATGATGGCCGCGGCGAAGGCCAGCGCCACCGTCGGCACGGCGCCGAGCAGCACCAGGTCCATCGCCGTCTGGCCAACGCCCTGAAACACAAACACACCGAAGCCGCCGCCGCCGATGAGTGCTGCGATGGTGGCCAGGCCGATGTTCTGCACCAGCACGATGCGGATGCCGGTGAGGATCACCGGAAAGGCCAACGGAAACTCGACGCCGAACAGGCGCTGGCCATCGGTCATGCCCATGCCGCGCGCTGCATCATTGGCCGCGCGGGGTACGCCGGCAAGCCCGACCACGGTGTTGGCCACCACCGGCAGCAGCGAATAGAGGAACAAGGCAACGAAGGCGGGCGCGGTGCCGATGCCTCTGATACCGAGCGCTGCGGCACCCGGAACATGGGTGGCGACCCAGCCGAGCGGCGCGATCAGCAGGCCGAACAGCGCGATCGAGGGTATGGTCTGGACGATGTTGAGCACGTTGAGCACACCGGCGCGCAACCGTTCTACGCGATGGCATAGAATGCCGAGCGGCAGGCCGACGATCACCGCCGCCGCCAGCGACCCCAGCGCCAGTGTGATGTGCTTGGAGCCTTCGGCCCAGAAACTATCGGCGCGGTTTGCATATTCCTTGAGGATCGACAGGCTGTCCCACTGCCCCGATATCAGCAACAAGCCGATGGCCAGCGCCGCGACGACGAGCACGCCGACGCGGGCCGGTGGCGACAGGTTGAGCCTGGTCAGCACGTCCGCGAGCAACAATGTGAAGGCAAAGATCAACAGCCAGAACCCGGAAGCCGGCGAGATGCGGGCGAAGGTGTTGCCGGCCGGCATCAGGAAGGTGCCGGCGACACCGATCAGGATGGCAAGGGCGGCGAGCGCCACGACGCTTGCGGCCAGGCGCAGGCCAAGCGGGGTTTTCAGCAAGGCAACAATTGCGGCCACGACGACGACTGCCAGCAGCAGCGGCCCGATCGTTGCGGGCAACGCCTCCAGCATCGAGCGCGCCTGACCGGGGACGATACGATTGGCGCGGAAGGTGGCGAACGGGGCCAGAAACGCCGCATAGGCAACGATCGCCGCGATAACCATGCCGAGCTTGTCGAAACGCAGGGTCATGGATGCCCCTCATGAGGAGCGATTTTCCACGTTGCGCAGACTACGCTGATGATCGGCGAAAGCCGACGCGAAATCCGATCTCCCCCTTTGCGGGGGAGATGGCCGGCAGGCCAGAGGGGGGTGTGAAGGATCGCCAGCTTTCGAGCGTCGGCCTGTTCAGAAGCAACCCTGTCGAGGCACGCACCTGCTACCGGTTGTGAGGTCGGCGGGACAGCACCCCCCTCTGTCCTGCCGGACATCTCCCCCGCAAGGGGGGAGATCAGCAGCTTCCAGAGAGGGGTGTCTCGCACCAGCGTCACGATCAGCTATGCGCTGACTACTTCAAAAACCCGTTCTTCTTCAAAAAGTCCTCGGCGACACCCTTGACCGGCTCGCCGCCGACTTGGACGCGGCCGTTGAGTTCCTGCAGCGTGACGAGGTCGAGCTTGGCGAACACCGGCTTCAACAGCGTCTCGATCTCCGGATGCTCTTTCAGCACCGCTTCGCGGATGATCGGCGCCGGCTGGTAGACCGGCTGCACGCCCTTGTCGTCGGCGAGCACGACCAGGCCGGACGGCGCGATGCCGCCGTCGGTGCCGTAGACCATGGCGGCGTTGGCGCCGTTGGTCTGGTTGGCGGCAGCACCGATTGTCGCGGCGGTGTCGCCGCCCGAAAGCGTGATCAACTGCTCGGGCTTCAGCGTGAAGCCGTATGTGGTCTGGAACGCCGGCAGGGCTGCCGCCGAATTGACGAACTCAGCCGACGCCGCCAAAATCACCGTGCCGCCGCCGGCGACGTATTTGCCGAAGTCGGTCAGGGTCGCCAGCTTGTTGGTCTCGGCAACCTCCTTGCGCAGCGCGATCGCCCAGGTGTTGTTGGCCGGTGACGGCGACAGCCAGACGATCTTGTTGGCGTCATAGTCGAGCTTCTTGGCGGTCTCATAGGCCTTGGCGGCATCCTTCCAGACCGGATCGTCGGCCTTCTCGAAGAAGAAAGCGGCATTGCCGGTGTACTCGGGATAGATGTCGATCTCGCCGGCAGTGATCGCCTTGCGTACCACCGGCGTGCCGCCGAGCTGGATGCGGTCGGTGGTCTTGATGTTGTTGGCGTTGAGCACAAGCTGGATGATGTTGCCGAGCACGCCGCCCTCGGTGTCGATCTTCGAGGAGACGACCACCTGGGCATTGGCGGAGGCGGCCGTGATGCCGAGCGCCAACGCCGCGCCGGCCAGAATCTTGACTGAAAACATTGTGAAAACCCCTTGCTTTGGACCGAAATGCGGTGGCCGCATATGAGCATGGCTTCAACGCCCCGTCGGGGCACACGGTTTCATAACAATGAGTACAGACGCAATAATTTTGTGCGGTCGCCGCGATTTCGGCCGCCGCCATGCTGACACGTCGTGCCAAGCCAAAGATAGAACCGGATCAGGCGCGGGCTTTGCGCGATCCGGTCAGTTTGAGCGCGCCAAGGGCGACGAAACACAGGGCGACGACCGGGAAAACCAGCCAGTTCAGCATCTCCCAGCCCCAGGCATTGTAGATGGCGCCCGACATTAGCGAGGCGAAGGCGACGGAGCCGAACAGGACGAAGTCGTGGAAGCCCTGCACCTTGCTCTCTTCGGACGGATGGTAGCTGTCGGCGACCATGGAGGTGGCGCCGATGAAGGCGAAATTCCAGCCGAGGCCAAGCAGGATCAGCGCCGTCCAGAACTGCCACAAATGCAGGCCGGACAATGCCACCGCGGCGCAGCCGATGAGCAGGACCAGGCCGGTTGCGACGATGCGTTCGGCGCCGAAGCGATGGATCAGTGATCCGGTGAAGAAGCTCGGCGCAAACATCGCCATCACATGCCAGGAAATGCCGAGCGTGGCGTCGTCCGTCGACAGGCCGCAGCCGACCATGGCCAGCGGCGCGCCGGTCATGACGAAACTCATCAGCGCATAGCTGCCGACGGCGCAAAACAGTGCTGCGACGAAACGCGGCCGGCTGACGATCTCGGACAGCGGCCGGGCGTCGCTTGACGCGACTTCCGCGTGGCCGGGAGCCTTGGCCGGGATGCGCAGGAATGACAGGATGATGGCGCCGGCCGCCGCCAGAACCGGAATGGCCACGAACGAGCCGGCAAACATCACCGGCGCCAGCAATTCGCGGGTGAAGATGACGATCTGCGGCCCGAGAATCGCGGTGATGACGCCGCCGGCCAGCACGAAGGAAATGGCGCGCGCCTTGAATTCGGGCGGAGCATTATCGGCGGCGGCGAAGCGGAACTGCTGGACGAAGGCGCCGCCGACGCCGATCACCAGCAGCGCGAAAGCGAACAGCCAGAAGCTGGCGTGGAACAGAGCCAACGTGGAGATGACGCCGCCAAGCGCGGTGACGATGGTGCCGGTCATGAAACCGCCGCGCTGGCCGAGCCAACGGATGATGGCCGCGGCCGGCAACGCGCCGAGCGCCACGCCGATGTTGAAGCCGGTGATTGGCGCCGTTGCCAGCGACTTATCGGGGCCAAGCAGATATTGCCCGGCCAGCCCGCCCATGGAAATGGCAATCGGCGCGGCCGAACCGATAATCGCCTGCGACGTCGCCAGGATAATCGCCGTGCGGCGCGCGTCCCGTGCTGCGCCGGCGACGGTGCCGGTCACAATGCGTCCTTGCCGCGCCCCTCGCCCCGCACCCGGCGCGACACACGGTCGAGCACGGCGTTGGTCAGCTTCGGCTCGTCTTCCTCGTAGAAGGCCTTCGCGATGTCGACATATTCCGAAACGATGACGGCCACCGGCACGTCGTCGCGCTTCATCAGTTCGTAGACGCCAGCGCGCAGGATGGCGCGCAACGTCGAATCGAGTCTGGACAGCGGCCAGTCTTCCGTCAGCGCCTGGCGTATGATCGGATCGATGGTCGTCTGGTTCTCGACGACGCCGGCCAGGATGGCGCGGAACCACTGCGCGTCGGCCTCCCGATAAAGCGCGCCGTCGACTTCCTTGCCGAGCCGGAACGCCTCGTATTCGGCGGTGATCTCGAAGACGCCGCTGCCGGCCACGTCCATCTGGTAAAGCGCCTGCACGGCGGCCAGACGGGCGGCGCCACGCTTATTGGCATGGCGTGTCGCGGGCTGGCCGGGCGAAGCGGGTTCGCTCACGATTGCGCTCCCAGCTTCTCCTTGAGCGCGATCATGGTCAGCGCCGCGCGCGCGGCAAAGCCGCCCTTGTCGCCCTCCGAGCGCTTGGCGCGCGTCCAGGCCTGCGCGTCGTTCTCGGTGGTCAGGATGCCGTTGCCGATCGCAATCGCTTCCTGCACCGAGAGATCCATCAGCGCGCGGCTCGATTCATTGGCGACGATGTCGAAATGATAAGTGTCGCCACGAATGATGGTGCCGAGCGCGACAAAACCATCATAGTCCTTGCCGCCCTCGCCCATGCCGTCGAGCGCAAAAGTGATCACTGCTGGAATTTCCAGCGAACCGGGAACGGTGATGACGTCATAGGTCGCGCCGGCTTCGTCGAGCGCGCTCGTCGCGCCGTCGAGCAGCGCGTCGGCAAGATCGTCATGAAAGCGCGCCTCGATAATCAGAAGGTGGGCCTTCTTCTTCGGGCGAATGAACGCTTTGCCGTGTTGGGATGTGCCTGCCATGAATGTCTCCGGGGGTACCGGTGACTTAGGCTGAAGCGGTCACATTCGCAAGCTTTGTCCGACGCTCAGGCCCGGTCTAATTTCCCAGGGGGGCTCAAAGCCCCTCTTTCACCGCCTCGACCAGTCGCGCGGCGTAGCGGGCCATGGTGTCGATCTCGAGGTTGACCTTGTCGCCCACCTTGCGCTCGCCCCAGGTCGTCACGGTCAGCGAATGGTGGATCAACAGCACGTCGAAACGGGCGCCTTCGACCTTGTTGACGGTAAGCGAGGTGCCGTCGAGTGCGACGGAGCCTTTTGGGGCAATGAATTTTGCCAGTTCGCGCGGCGCCTCCAGCGTGAAGCGAACGGCATCGCCTTCATCCTTGCGCTCGATGATTTCGGCCATGCCGTCGACATGGCCCGACACGATGTGCCCGCCAAGTTCGTCGCCGATCTTCAGTGCTCGCTCAAGATTGACCTTGGTGCCTGATTTCCAGCCCGACGCCGTGGTCAGCCTGAGGGCCTCTTCCCAGGCTTCGACCTCGAACCAGCGTGCGTTGGACCCGCCATCTGGCAGCGCCGTCACCGTCAGGCAGACGCCGCCGCAGGAGATCGAGGCGCCAATAGCGATGGTCGCGGGATCATACGCGGTGTCGATGCGCAGGCCGACGCCTTCGCTCAGCGGCTTGACGGCCGCGACGGTGCCGATATCGGTGACAATTCCAGTGAACATTTCAGATATCTCTCACCCATTCGGCATAGCTGTCTTCCGCGAAGCGCATCTCGCGCAATTTGCGGAAGCCTGCCGGGATATGGTTGGCGTCGATGGGCGATGCAATGCCGCCCTCGCCGATCGCTTCCGGTCCCTGGAACAGCACGATGCGGTCGACCAGTCCTTCGGCGAGGAAGGCGCTGGCTACCTTGGCGCCGCCTTCGACCAGAACGCTGGCCATGCCGAGCGCGCCGAGATCCTCGAGCAGTTCCGGCAAGGCCACGCCGCCTTCATGGGTTTCGGTGCCGATGAAGCGCACGCCGGCACGCTCCAGCACCGACCGCCGCAGCGGATCGGCCCCCAGGCTCGCGGCGACATAGAGCGGCACTCGGTCGGTGCCGGAGACCAGCTTCGAGGCTTCCGGCAGCCTGATCTGGCGGTCGAGCACGATGCGCGCCGGCGAGCGGTTCTCCAGCCCCGGCAGCCGCACGGTGAGCGCCGGATCATCCTCCAGCGCCGTGCCGATGCCGACCAGTATGCCATCGGCTTCGGCGCGCATCAGATAGACTTCGCGGCGGGCGACATCGCCGGTGATCGCGACCTGGCCGGCGCCGTGCCTGCCGATCTTGCCGTCGCTGGAAAGCGCAAGCTTCAGAATCACTTCCGGGCGCTTTTTCAGGGACCGAATCAAATAGCCGGCCATCTGCTCGGCGGCTTCCTCGGCCAGCACCTTTTCGACCACTTCGATGCCGGCGGCGCGCAGGATGGCATAGCCTTTGCCGGAGACGCGCGGATCGGGATCGCTGGCGGCGCCGACGACCCGCGCCACTCCGGCATTGACCAGCGCGTTGGCGCAAGGCGGGGTGCGGCCATGGTGGGCGCAGGGCTCCAGCGTGACATAGGCGGTGGCACCGCGGGCCAACTCGCCGGCTTCAGCCAGCGCCTCGGTCTCGGCATGCGGCCGGCCGCCAACAGCGGTGACGCCGGTGCCGACGATCATCGGCCCGGCGCCATCGTCGCGAACGATGATGGTGCCGACCGAAGGGTTGGTCGAGGTGCGGCCGGCATTTCGGCGCGAGAGTCTCAGCGCTGCCGCCATGAAACCGCGATCGAGAGCCTGCTGATCGGCCTTCCCTGACGTTTGGGTTGCCATGCTCAGCCGGCGTCCTCTTCGCTCTTCAGCTCGTCGCCCTTGAGCTCGTCGCCTTTGAGCTCACCCAGCACATCGTGGAAATCCTTGGCCTCACGGAAATTGCGATAGACAGAGGCGAAGCGGACATAGGCGACGTCGTCGAGCGACTTCAGCGCTTCCATGACGAGCCGGCCGACCTCGCCCGAGGCGATTTCAGTCTCGCCGGAGCTTTCGAGCTGGCGCACGATGCCGGTGACGGCGCGGTCGATGCGCTCGGGATCGACATTGCGCTTGCGCACCGCGATCTCCACCGAACGCAAGAGCTTGTCGCGGTCGAACGGCACCTTTCTGCCGGACTTCTTGACCACCACGAGGTCGCGCAACTGGACGCGCTCGAAGGTGGTGAAACGGCCACCGCAATCGGGGCAAACGCGCCGCCGGCGGATCGCGGCGCCATCCTCGGCGTGGCGCGAATCCTTCACCTGCGTATCTTCGGACTGGCAATAGGGACAGCGCATGGAGAGCCTTCGGGTTGGCGATTCTGGCGGAACGATAGGCTTAGAGGTTTTTGCCGGGACGGCAAAGGTTCGGCAACGGCCGCTCGCGCCCTCAGAGATAGCGAGGCGGGAGGAAAATTGCCAGCCGCGCCAGATATGTCAGGGGGCGACGTCCTTGGTCGGGAAGCCGCAGGACGTTCCGAGGTTGCGGTAGGCCTTGGTGAAGCCATCCATCGGGATGCTGGCGACAGCCTGCTTGCCGAACGTCACATCGAGCGAGATGACCTGGCGCATGGCCCGCAACAAAGCGAGACTGGTCTTGGCCTGGTTGTCGACGGTCCAGCTCGGGCGGCCGGCATCATTGGAATAGACGGTCGCGGAAACCTTGACGCCGGGGTCGCCAAAGGTCGCGGCGATCTTCTTGCCGGTCGGCAGCTCCTTGTTGGCGATGGTGAACATGATCGCCGGATAGGCATCGGGCGGCAGGGCGTCGCCAGTCGAGATCGAAAGCGTCAGCGTGCCGGCATTGCCGTTGCCGTCGACAAAGGCTGTCGAGGCCGCACAGGTCTTGTGCGAATCCTGGCCGGTGTCGAGCGCATCGATGATGGTGGTCCACCTGCCAAAGGTGTTGGTGGCCGGGATATCCGTGCCCGGCTGCGTCTGCTCCTGGGCTATCGCGCCTGACGCGGTGAAAGCGGCAAGCGAGCCGATGAAGGCCAGAACGGCAGGACGGAACATGCGCATCGTCAGATCTCCAACAGGCCGCGCCGCCCGGACAGCAAGCGGCGCAGAGCGCGGGATAAAAGACGAAGCGCCGCTGGTGGTCAACCGAGATAGGGATAGAGCGGGAAACGATCGGTCAGCGCCACGACCTTTGCCTTCACCGCCGCCTCGACCGCCGCATTGCCTTCGTCGGAATTGGCGACCTTCAGCCCGTCCAGCACTTCGGCGATCAGCTTGCCGATCTCGCGGAACTCGGCCTGGCCGAAGCCGCGCGTGGTGCCGGCCGGCGTGCCCAGACGCACGCCAGAGGTGACGAAAGGCTTTTCCGGATCGAACGGGATGCCGTTCTTGTTGCAGGTGATGTTGGCGCGCCCGAGCGCTGCCTCGGCGCGCTTGCCGGTGGCGTTCTTGGGCCTGAGATCGACCAGCATCAGATGGTTGTCTGTGCCGCCGGAGACGATGTCGAGGCCGGTTTCCTTGAGGCTCGACGCCAGCGCCTTCGCGTTGGCGGCGACACTCTCGGCATAGAGTTTGAAGCTCGGCTTCAGCGCCTCGCCGAAGGCGACCGCCTTGGCGGCGATGACATGCATCAGCGGCCCGCCCTGCAGGCCGGGGAAAACCGCCGAGTTCATCTTCTTGGCGATGTCCTCGTCATTGCACAGGATCATGCCGCCGCGCGGGCCGCGCAACGATTTGTGCGTGGTCGTGGTCACGACATGGGCGTGCGGCAGCGGTGACGGATGCACGCCGCCGGCAACCAGGCCGGCGATATGGGCCATGTCGACCATCAGATAGGCGCCGACCGCATCGGCGATCTCGCGAAAGCGCTTCCAGTCCCAGATGCGCGAATAGGCGGTGCCGCCGGCCAGGATCAGCTTCGGCTTGGTCTCATGCGCGGTCTTTTCGATCGCGTCCATGTCGAGCAGATGGTCGTCCTTGCGCACGCCGTAGGAAACGACCTTGAACCATTTGCCGCTCATGTTGACGGGCGAGCCGTGCGTCAGGTGGCCGCCGGAATTCAGGTCGAGGCCCATGAAGGTGTCGCCGGGCTGCAAGAGCGCCAGGAAGACCGCCTGGTTCATCTGGCTGCCGGAATTCGGCTGGACATTGGCGAAGTTGCAGCCGAACAGCTTTTTGGCGCGCTCGATGGCGAGTTCCTCGGCGACGTCGACGAACTGGCAGCCGCCATAATAGCGCTTGCCCGGATAACCCTCGGCGTATTTGTTGGTCATGATCGAGCCCTGCGCCTCGAGCACGGCGCGCGAAACGATGTTTTCCGAGGCGATCAGCTCGATCTCGTGACGCTGGCGGCCAAGCTCGTTGCGGATCGAGCCGAAGATCTCCGGATCGGCATCTTCCAGCGTGGTTTCGAAGAAGGATTCGAACTTGTTCGACGCTGCCGCTGCAGTTGCCATGGCCTGAAATCCTTCGGTTCGGGGCATTTATCTATGCATATCGTTGCCCCGAAACCGCTGCACGGTTCCGGGCGACATGCATTGCCGCGCCATTAACACAGTTGTTTTCGCCTCGCCACGTTTGCAGCGCGAAATTTGCTGGCCGGATTGCGCCAGAGCGGCCCTGTACCGCTATTTTCGCTCCTGCCGCCCCTGCAGCAAGGCTTCGGTGAGCGTGATCTCGGTAAACAGCGCCCGCGCCGTATGGTCGTTGATCGCGCCGCTGCTTAACATGTCGCGCACGGCGATGCGCTCGGCCTCGATGCCGGCAGGCCGCATTTCGAGCTCCAGCCGCCCGGCTTCGCGGGCCTCTGCCCGGGCGTCGTCGGCCTCGTCCGAAGTGGCGATTGGGCGCCGGTAGCCGGCGACGATGTTTTCGGCGGCGGCAAGCCTGGCGCATGGCCGGCGCCACCAGCCCCGCCTCGTGGGACTTCGAACGGAAAGGCCACTTGCGGTGGCCTTTCCTGACTGAGATCAGCCGCTTAAAGCGAAGAGGTGATCTGCAGTTCGCTGGCGCCATCGAGCGCGTAGACGTCGTCGCGGAACTGCACGACTCCCGAACCCGTCGACCAGGCCGACACATAGAGGAAGTGGACCGGGACCGGGTTGACGACCTGCACCGGCGTGTTCTCGCCGGTCTTGATGGTCGCCTCGAAATGCTGGCGGTCCCAGCCGGGTGTGTCGCGCAGGATCCATGTGACGAGGTCGCGCACGTTCTGGACACGCACGCAGCCCGAGGAATCGAAGCGCATCATCTTGCCGAACAGGCTTTGCTGCGGCGTATCGTGCATGTAGACGCCGTCGGGGCTGGGGAAGTTGATCTTCACCGAGGCCATGGCGTTGCCGGAACCCGGATCCTGGCGGAAGCGGTATTTTGCGGCATCATCCGTCGACCAGTCGACAGTCATCGGATCGACTTCGCTGCCATCAGGCGCAAACAGCCGGATGTGGCTGTCCTTGAGATAGTCGGGGTTCTTCCGCATCAGCGGAATGATGTCCTTGCGCACGATCGAGACCGGCGCGTTCCAGTAAGGATTGACGATGATCTCGTTGATCTTGGAATTGACCACCGGGGTCTGGCGGTCGATCTTGCCGACGATTGCGGTGTGGCGCAGCACGACGCGATCGTTCTCGACCGCCTCGATCTGTGCCGCCGGGATATCGACCAGCACATAACGGCTGCCCAGCGTGCCGGCCTTTTCGCGCAGGCGCTCCAGATTGGTCTGCAGCTGACCGAGGCGGATCTGCGCCGAAACGTTCATCGCCGCATAAGTGTACTTGCCCATGGCACCGTCGGCCGGCAGGCCATGGCGCGCCTGGAAGCGCTTGACCGCGGCGTCGACGTAGGAATCGAACGACGTCGAAATGCCGGCGCTCTGCGCCAGATCGCCCGAAACCATCAGCCGCTTGCGCAGCGGCACCACGTCCGGATCGTCGACGCCAAGCTGCAGCTTCTTTGTCGCCGGCACCTCGCCCCAGCCGCCCTGGGCGACGATGTTCTGATACTGCGCCACAGCCTGTTCGGTGAAGGCAACCGTCTGCAGGCTGAAGATCGGCAGCGTCGAGGCGACCTTGCCGCCTTCGGAGGCGCGGGCGTCGAACTGGTCGTCCCAATTGCCACGGTTCGAAGACTTCAGGATATCGTCGATCACATCCTGCGCGCTGGCGGCATTGGCAACCATGGCAACGGCGAGCGCGGAAGCTCCGGAAAGGAAAAAGCGGCGGCTGGTTCTCATGGACGTTCCAGACATTCTTGTCGTGTTTGGCTTGTAGCGTTTGGCTGTTGCAGCGTTCGGCTACGTGCTCGATGTTGGGCGTTATCGCCCGCACTCTAAAGTTGGCACTGTTAACAATTAGCCAACCATGACCTGCGTCACCTGGCCGTCAAAAGCGGACGGCGATGCGACCTTACAGGCGCGCGAACAGCTTTCGCCGCCGCATACCCACACCCTCGCTTCCACCGCGAATATGGCGGCAACGTGGCTTTGCGCCGAATTTGGAACGCCGGCGGCTCGAAAAGAAAAGGCCGGTGCTTTTCGGCACCGGCCTGTTGGCTGAGACTTTCCTCCGGCCGCGCTTCTTCCGGCGCAGCTGCTATTCAATGGCCCGCTGATTACATCCGGTAGGCGATGGTGTCGTTCCAGAAGCGGTCGAGGCGCTGCAGCGCGCGGTTCATCTGCTTGAACTCTTCGCTGTTGATGCCGCCGACCTGTTCGATCGAGCCGACATGGCGCTCATAGAGACCGGCGACGACTTCCGCCACTTCATTGCCCTTCGGCGTCAGCGAAACGCGGACCGAACGGCGGTCGATGCGCGAGCGCTGGTGGTTGATGAAGCCGAGATCGACCAGCTTCTTCAGATTGTAGGAGACGTTCGAGCCGAGATAGTAGCCACGCGAGCGCAGCTCGCCGGCGGTCAATTCGGAATTGCCGATATTGAACAGAAGCAGCGCCTGGATGGCATTGATGTCGGAACGGCCGTTGCGGTCGAACTCGTCCTTGATCACGTCAAGCAGACGGCGATGCAAACGCTCCACCAGCTGAAGCGATTCCATGTAAAGCGAACGGATAGCCTCGCGGCGATCGTCGGATACGTTGGCGGTCTTCGCCGCCGGACGCGAATTGATCATTGTCTTTGCCTCTCGTTTGTCGCCCTGGTGATTTTTTGTTTTTCACCTTGATTGCGACACTATCGAATACTCATAAAATTCGACTTAAACGCTAGGGCTAACAAGAGCTTACCGGTAATAGGTTTCGCAAGACGCTTAACGAACGGTCACCCGAGCAAGGATAATTAACCTAAAGATTTAGCCAATGGCTGCGGGGCGGCGTTTCAGGCGCGCGCGGGGCGCTTGCGCATCCAGATAACGACGCGGAAGGCGATGTAGAGCAGCGCCACCGCGGCATGCGAGAAGACGATCAGCGGCCGGTGGCCGTACAGATTGGGGAAGCCGGCATACATGATGGTCTCGGTCACCGCGCAGATGAACCAGATCACCGGGCCCCACGACGCCAGCATCCAGAGGCCGGCGGCGGCGAAGGGGAAGAACACGGCCAGCATCACCGCCACGACCTGCCAGTGCACCGGCATCAGGTCGAAGCGCCACAGCGGGCCGGGATAAAAGCCGATCAGCCGGATCCAGTACAGGATGCCGAACAGCAGGCAATAGCCCGCTATGACGCGCTGGAACCAGGCGAAGATGATCTCGACACCCGAGGGCTGCAGCACGATGCGCCGCGACGTGACCTCGCTCACAGTTCGAGCTCCCGTTCGAGCGGCGCGAAATAGGCGTCCACCGAAGCAGCGTCAACCTCGGCCAGGCTTGCCGGCCGCCATTGCGGCGTCGAGCCCTTGTCGACGATGGCGGCGCGGATGCCTTCATAGAAGTCGTGCCCGGCCAGCATGCGGTTGAGGATGCGGAACTCCATCTTCATGCAGGCTTCCATCGACAGCGTCAGCCCGGCGCTGATCTGGCGCCACGCGACATTGAGGCTGGTCGGCGAGCGGGTGCGGATGGTGGCCAGCGTCTTGGCGGCAAACTCGTCGGCGCCTGCCGCCCGCTCCAGGCTCTCGAGGATTTCGGCGAGCGAGGGTTGGGAAAAATGCCGGGCAATGGCTTCCAGCACCGGCTGGCCGGTCTCCCGCCTGGCCGGCACGAAAAAGCCGCGCAGCACCGATTCCGGATCGCCATTGGCGCAGAGCCGGTCGAGAAAGGCAGCCTGGTCGGCGGCCTTGATGGTGTGGGTGGCCAGGCCAGACCACAGCGCATCGCCATAGCGAATGCGGTTGCCGGTCAGCGCCAGATACATGCCGAAGCTGCCGCCAAGGTCGGGCAGAAGATGGCTGCCGCCGACATCGGGGAAGAAACCGATGCCGACTTCGGGCATGGCGAACTGGGCGTTCTCGGTCAGCACACGCTGCGAACCGTGGAAAGAGATGCCGACGCCGCCGCCCATAACGATCCCGTCGATCAGCGCGACATAGGGCTTTTTGTAACTGTTGATGCGGGCGTTGAGCCGGTATTCGTCGGCGAAGAACTCGACCGGCGGCTTTCCGGCGCGGGCCTCGTAGACGTGCATGATGTCGCCGCCGGCGCAAAACGCCCTGCCCTCGGCCTTGACGATGACGACATCGACGCCGGTATCGCGCTCAAAAGCGTCGAGCGCCTTGTCCAGCGCCTTGATCATGCGATGTGTCAGCGCATTGAGCGCCTGCGGCCGCGTCAGCGTGACGACGCCCGCCTTGCCCAACCGTTCGAAGCGGATCTCGTCGCCGCCGCCAAAATCCATCGTCAGAGAATCCCTCCCCGCGCCTGCGGGACTGAAGTGCTAAAGGTGGCGCATGGGTGCGTCAACCGGCGGGCGCGGTTTGGATTTTCGCAAGGGAACGCGACCGTGCTTTGCCCCCCGCAGAAAAGCGCGCAGAATTGCCGGGCGAAACAGCCTTTCTTCTGATGCAGGGACAAACGCATGACGCTTGAAACCGCAGCGCCGAGCCATGGCTGGGAGATGCGAAAAAGTTCGACCCGGATGATGTTCTCAGCCGCCCGCTGATGGCCAATCTGGCGACCGTGACGCCTGACGGCGCGCCGCGCAACGCGCCGATGTGGTTCATCTGGGAGGACGCTGCAATCTGGCTGCTCGGCTCGACCGGGGCAAGTGCTGTCAAACACCTCGAACGTGACCCGCGCTGCGCCGTGGAGATCGTCCATTTCGACAATGAGGCCGGCATCCTGCTGCATCTCGGCCTGCGCGGCTCCGCCACCATCGAGCCGATGGCGCCGAATCGCTTCAAACGGCTGCTGCACAAATATCTCGGCCCGGAGGCGACCTGGAACCGCTGGTTCATCGACAATGTCGCCGACATCGGCCATCGGACGGGCGCCTGATCCGGCTTGCCCCGAAGAGCATCTTCACCAACAATGTGTCGTTCTTCAAAACCGGCCCCGAGCTGGCGTGGCCGCCGAAGCCGTAAGCAGCGCGTTATCGACTGGCACAATCGTGTCGCATTGGTCAGCGGCAAGGCCTCGTGGTAAAAGCCGCCTCGACCCGGAGTTTTTGCGATGAACAAATTCACCCCCGCGACGAGCAACAAATTCGCGCCGGCAAAGCCCGGCGGTGCGCGCAGCGTCGACGAGATCACCGGCAGCCGCCGCTTGCGGCGCATGCGCAAGGCCGACTGGTCGCGCCGCCTGGTGCAGGAAAACCGGCTTACGGTGAACGATCTGATCTGGCCGATCTTCGTCATCGACGGCAAGAACACGCGCGAGCCGATCGCCGCCATGCCCGGCGTATTCCGCCTGTCGCTGGACCTCGCCGTCAAGGAGGCCGAGCGGGCCGCTAAGCTCGGCATTCCGGCGATCGCCACCTTCCCCAATGTTGAACTCAGCCTGCGCGACCTGACGGGATCGCACATCCTCGACCCGGAAAACATCATCAACCGCGCAACCCGCGCCATCAAGGACGCGGTGCCGGAGATCGGCATCATCACCGATGCCGCGCTTGATCCGTTCACCTCGCACGGCCATGACGGCATCTTGCGCGACGGCATCATCGTCAATGACGAGACAGTGGAACAGGTGACCGCCGCGGCCGTCATCCAGGCAGCGGCCGGCGCCGACATCATCGCGCCGTCCGACATGATGGACGGCCGCATCGGCGCCATCCGCGACGCACTCGACGCCAACGGTTTTTCGGATGTGGCGATCATGTCCTATGCGACGAAATTCGCCTCCGCCTTCTACGGCCCCTACCGCGAGGCGGTCGGCACCGCGGGCCTGCTCAAGGGCGACAAGAAGACCTACTATCTCGACCACGCCAATTCCGATGAAGCGGTGCGCGAGGCCGAGCAGGATATCGCCGAGGGCGCCGACATGCTGATGGTCAAGCCCGGCCTGCCCTATCTCGACATCATCCGCCGGCTGAAGGACGAGTTCCAGATGCCGACCTTCGCCTACCAGGTGTCAGGCGAATATTCGATGATCAAGGCGGCGGCCGCCAATGGCTGGATCGACGGCGAAAAGGCAATGCTGGAGAGCCTGCTCGCCTTCAAGCGCGCCGGCTGCGACGGCATTCTGACCTACTTCGCGCCGGAAGTGGCGCAAATGCTGAAGGGATAAATTCACTCCAGCACATAACTCTCTTTGACATTTCTTGTTTCGAAGTCCAGCCGACCACGCCCGCAAACCGACATGTCTTGGAACAAGTCGGGATTCTTGATGCCTGCTTCGACACAGGCTTCTCTCAATTTGGCGGTGCAAATGACGATGCCCATGTTCTTCTGTTTGAAGATATGCGCATCGCCAACAATCTCCTCCTTGAAATAGAAGCACGCGCCTCCGGCGCGGTCGTAGTGGACGCCTCCATTCTCGCCGATCAAAAGCCTAAACTTCGACGATTCGAGATCCACGGCATCAATCTTGCGAACAATGTCGCAAAGGTAGTGCTTTGGTTCGATCGGCTTTCCGCTCAAATAGAATACGTCGCAGTCGTTAAACACGACCCCATCGGGGTCGACTGACTGCAGAACTTCCTTCAGGCGCTCGGATACAAGCCAGTAACAATGAAAATCTTCTAAGTCTTTTGGTGGCCTGCAATAGTCTGTCGCTTCAGGCCGTAGCCTGGGCGTCTCCGGGTACTCAGGAAAGCCGTATCCCCCAAACTCCGTCGGCCCGAGCAGTATGCGGGATGGCGGCACCAAAGCTTGGGCGTTTTCCAGCTGAAGACAATGGGACCCGCCGCGATATGTCGGTCCGATCTGGAAGAATTTTCCATGTTTCTTGAATTTCGCCTCTTTGCGGAAAACCCGCTCTGGGACTTGAGCTGGCCTATTCTGCGGGCGGTTCCGGTTGGCAAACAGTTTTGCAATGAGTGAAATAATGGTCACGTGCGCGCCTGCTCAGTCTACCGACACTTTCGAGTTCAAGACTAAATCGCGTGAGAGTACCCGTCCACCTGCTTCGCGCCCGAAGTGGCGCAAATGCTGAAGGGCTAGCCGGAACCCGGACTTTCCGGGTTCCGGCTTTTCCTCACGCCTTTGGCAAATAAGGAATCGTTCCGGCGAGATCGGTATCGTCGATCAGCTGGAAGCGGCTGTCGCTGCCCTTCCGGCGCTCCGCCACAAACGGAGCGTATTGCGGATCGTTGGTGAAGGCTTCGGCTGCCTTTGCCGACGGAAACGCCATGATGGCGATCAGGCTGGTGTCGAGCGGCTTGCCCTCCAGCGTCTTCACATTGCCGCTGCGGGCGAGATACTTGCCGCCATGCTTGTGGACGAGGTCATGCACCGAAGCGGCATAGGCCGGCACCCATTTGTCGTCCTTCACCTTGATGTCTGCGATCACGTAAGCGGTCATTGTCCAACTCCTCATGGATCGGCACCGGACTGCCCGGTGACGTGACCGCTGCCTCGCATGGCGGCGCCGGACCGCTCCAGTCACAGAACTGTACCGGGGGTGCCAGTACAGCTTCTGTACTGGCTGAACTCAGGTTTTCTGAATAAGGTCCGGCAACATCTTTTGGAGCTCACCACATGACACAAGCCGGTTACAAGCAATTCTGCCCGCTCTCCATGGCCGCCGAGCTGCTCTGCACACGCTGGACCATGGTGCTGCTGCGCGAACTGGTGGCGGGATCGACCCGCTTCAACGATTTGCGCCGCGGCGTGCCGAAAATGTCGCCAACCCTTCTGTCGCAACGGCTCAAGGACCTCGAGGCCGGCGGCATCGTCGAGCGGACCGAGATCGCGACCGAGAAGGGCGTGTTCGAATACCGGCTGACCGAGGCGGGCCGGGATTTGCGCCCGGTTGTCGAGGCGATGGGGTTTTGGGGCCAGAAATGGGTCGAGGCCAGGCTGTCGCTCAAAAACCTCGATCCGTCGCTGCTGATGTGGGACATGCGGCGCAATCTGAACCCCAGTCCGCTGCCGGACGGGCGCACCGTGATACAATTCCTGTACCATGACCTGCCGGCGTCAAAACGATCGTGGTGGCTGATCGTCGAAAAGCAGGGCGAGGTCGATCTTTGCTGGTACGATCCGGGCTTCGACGTCGATCTCTACGTCTCGACCGATCTGTGCACCATGACCTCGATCTGGATGGGGCTGACGACAGTTCACAAGGAACGCGACAAGATCAGCCTGACCGGCGATCTCGACGTCGCCGGCAAGATGCAGATCTGGCTTGGGCTCAGCCCGTTTGCGGTGATGCCGAAGCGCGTGGCGGCTTGAGGTCCCTGCGCATTCCACAGATCGGCTTGCCTCTAAAATACTAGTTGCAAAATGCAATCAGTTTGAATACTGATTGCAAATCACAACTGGTCATCAAAGGGAGTCTTCCATGTCCAAACTCCGCGTCAATGCCTTCACCTTGTCGCTCGACGGTTTCGGCGCCGGTCCTGACCAGGACCTGCAAAATCCGCTCGGCGTTGGTGGCGAAGATCTGCACAAATGGATGACCGGCACCCGCACCTTCCACGAGATGGTCGGCAAGGATGGCGGCAGCACCGATGTGGACGACCGGTTCACCGTCCGCAGCTTCGACAATGTCGGCGCCTGGATCCTCGGCCGCAACATGTTCGGTCCAATCCGCGGCGAATGGCCAGACGAGAGCTGGAAAGGCTGGTGGGGCGACAACCCGCCCTATCATGTGCCGACCTTCGTGCTGACCCACTACGAGCGCGACTCCATTGTGATGGAAGGCGGCACCATTTTCCACTTCGTTACCGGCGGCATCCACGCCGCGCTCGAACAAGCAAAGGCCGCGGCCGGCGGCAAGGATGTCCGCGTCGGCGGCGGCGTTTCCACCATCCGGCAATATCTGCAAGAGAAGCTCATTGACGAGTTGCATCTGGCGGTGTCGCCGGTGTTGCTCGGGAGGGGCGAGAGCCTGTTTGCCGGGCTGGATATGCTGAAGCTGGGTTACCAGTGCACCGAGCAGGTGGCGACAGCGCTCGCCACGCATGTGACGATCAAGCGGGTGTAAGCCTCATTTGGGAAAATTGCGATCCGTCGCGCCCCCTCTGTCCTTCCGGACATCTCCCCCACGCCGGGGGAGATCGGATGTCGCGCCGGCTTTCGCCACTCATCAACGTAGCAAGAAGGGCGCCATCGGCGAAGCTGCCAATCTCCCCCCTTGTGGGGGAGATGTCCGGCAGGACAGAGGGGGGCGCGAAAGAATGCCGTCCTCTCGTGTCTTCAATTGCGAAGACGCTCAATACTTCTCCGGCACGTAAAGCTCGCGCGGCAGGACCTGGCGCTCGTACTCCGGGTTGAACACCCGCTCGGGCAGCGTGATTTCTTCGTGCGGCACGTCCTCATAGGGCAGCTGTTTGAGGAGATGGTCGATGCAGTTCAGCCGCGCCCGCTTCTTGTCGTTGCCTTCGACGATGTACCACGGTGCCTCTGGGATGTTGGTGCGGGCGAACGTCTCTTCCTTGGCCTTGGTGTACTGCTCCCAGCGCACGCGCGACTGCAGGTCCATCGGCGACAGCTTCCACTGCTTCATCGGATCGTGGATGCGCATCATGAAGCGCATCTGCTGTTCCTCGTCGGTGATCGAGAACCAGTATTTGACCAGGGTGACGCCGGAGCGGACCAGCATGCGCTCGAACTCCGGCACATCGCGGAAGAACTCTTCGACCTGATCGGGTTCGGCAAAGCCCATCACCCGCTCGACGCCGGAGCGGTTGTACCAGGAGCGGTCGAACAGCACGATCTCGCCGCCGGCCGGCAGATGCGGCACGTAGCGCTGGAAATACCACTGCGATTTTTCGCGCTCGGTCGGCGCCGGCAGCGCAACGACGCGGCAGATGCGCGGGTTGAGGCGCTGGGTGATGCGCTTTATGACGCCGCCCTTGCCGGCGGAATCGCGGCCTTCGAAAACCACCACCAGCTTCTTCTTGTGGTAGGCGACCCAGGACTGCAGCTTGATCAGTTCCGACTGCAAGCCGATCAGGTCGCGGAAATACTGCATGCGATCGATCGACGGCGGATGCGCGCTCTTGTAGATCTTGGCGATCTCCAGCGACAGCGCCGGCTCCGACATTTCCAGCTCATAGTCCTCATCGAGCGTGTCGGCGAGTTCGGCTTCCAGCCAATCCCTGGCCGGAGAATTCTGCTTTAACTCAGTCATTTCCACTGCTCCGCTTGCCGGCTGACATAAAACCCTGAGCCGACTCGATATAGGCCGGCAATGACGGTTTTATTGCAAGCCGCCGGCCAGCCGGTGATCACTGCAAACCAGCGAGCATTGCCGATCCATCGCCCTGGGATGGCGACAAGCCGCTCAAATTGTCCTACAAATGGCGGACCCGTTCGGGCTTCCCCGCCCTTTCCTGCTAAAACCGCCTCCCCACCAAAACTACGAGGATCTGACATGGAATACCGCACGCTTGGCCGTTCCGGCTTGAAAGTTTCGGCGCTGACCTTGGGAACCATGACCTTCGGCGGCAGCGGGCCGTTCGCTGCCGTCGGCAATTCCGATCTCGCGGAGGCCTCGCGCATCATCGACACTTGCATCGATGCCGGCATCAATCTCATCGACACCGCCAATGTCTATTCCAACGGTCTGTCGGAAGAGATCATCGGCGAGGCGCTGGGCGGCAAGCGCAAGAACGACGTGCTGATCGCCTCCAAGGCGCGCATGCGGATCGGCAAGGGCCCCAATGACGAAGGCCTGTCGCGCCATCATCTGATCCGCGAATGCGAGAAGAGCCTGAAGCGCCTCAGGACCGATGTCATCGACATCTATTTCCTGCACGAATGGGACGGCGCGACGCCGCTCGAGGAAACCATCTCCGCGCTCGACACGCTGGTTGCCCAGGGCAAAATCCGCTATGTCGGCTGCTCCAACTATTCCGGCTGGCAGGTCATGAAGGCGCTGGGCATCAGCGACAGCCAGCACCAGCCGCGTTTCGTCACCCAGCAGATCCACTACACGCTGGAAGCACGCGAGGCCGAGTATGAGCTCTTGCCGATCTCGGTCGACCAGGGCCTTGGCGTGCTGGTGTGGAGCCCGCTCGCCGGCGGCCTGCTGTCGGGCAAATACCGCCGCGACAGTCCGACGGCGCGCCAGATCGGCGGCTGGTCGGAACCGCCGATCCGCGACGAAGACCGGCTCTGGCGGATTGTCGACGTGCTGGTCGATATCGGCGCGGCACGCGGCCTTTCGGCGGCCCAGGTGGCGCTGGCCTGGCTGCTTGGCCGGCCGGCCGTCAGCTCGCTGGTGATCGGGGCGCGCAACGAAGCCCAGTTGAAAGACAATCTCGCCGCGGCAAGCCTGACGCTGTCCTTTGATGAACGCCAGCGTCTCGATGCCGTCAGCCGGCCGCCGGTGCTCTATCCCTACTGGCACCAGCAGTTTACGGCGAAGGACCGCTTCGGCCCGGCCGATCTGGTTATGGACCGCAGCGTCATCTGACTTAAGGGCGCCGGAGGCCGCTAGCCCGCGATAAACCGCCAGACCTGCGGATCGGGCTCGATCTGGCCGCTGAGCACGAAATATTTGTAGAGCACGAGCAGGCAGATCGCCTGCTCGGCCCGCTCGTCGGCGAATTTGCGGCAATAGGCGTTGGCCGCCGCAACGATGCGCTGGGCCTCGGCCGGATGTTTCTCGAGATGGTGCACGCGCTCGGCCAGATCGCTGAAGTCGGGCGCCAGCGGCACATAATGGACATCGGGCTCGAGCTGCCCTTCCGCGAACCAGGTCTCATAGGTCGGCGGCGGCATCAGGCAGAGCGAGTTCGAGCTCATGATCCATTTCAGATTGGTCGCGACATCATTGCCTTCGAGCGAGATGATATAGCGGTAGCGGCGCTGCTGATCGATGCTGAGATAGGGCTTGCGGTATTCCGCAGGTGCTGTCGCCCTCGGCGTGCCGACATCGCAGAACGGCAGATTGCGGGCTGCATCCAGCAACAAGGTGCGGATCGGATTGTTGAGTTCGCCGCGCCAAACGACGAGCGGATGCTTGTCGGCGAAGGCGACATCGTCGGCCGGCATGTAGAAATGACGGAACTTGTTCAGCTTGAACAGGACGCCGTTGCCGTTGTCGCCCGCTATCGGCCGGTCCTTGACGATCGACGGCATCTTCGGCACTTCGATGACGTCGCCGAATTCCAGGTCGATGCGCAGATCTGGGTCGAAATAACGGGTGAACTCCTTCAGATCGTAATAGTACATGCTGCGGTCCGACGGCAGCCGGCTGACCGGCACGGCCTCGGGGCTGGGGCTAAAAGGCTCCCGCAGCGTGTTGTAGTAATTGAGCCGCTGGCGGACCGATGCGTCGGAAAGCCTGGCCTGATCGAGCAGCCGGCCGAGCCGGCGCCGGAAAAGAACCGGCGGCGCGATGTCGCGCATGGCGTTGCGCGCATAGTAGATCAGCTTCTGTGCGTTTCTTTGAAGCGTGGCCATCGGTCGTTTTGATTCGAAATCGGTCGGCGGCGGCTCCAGCAACTGTCCCGCAGCCTTTTCTAAACCATTGTGTTCGCCATCACGCAAGTCCAGAACCGCTGGCATCTGCCCTCGCGGCGCTGTTGTGTTTGCCGGCCAATGCTTCTAGGCAGGATCAGGCACAGCGAAAGGAAACGATATGGCTCGACCACCGAATTACGGTCAGGAACGCAAAGAGCGCGACCGGCAGAAGGCCGCCAAGAAGGCGGAGAAGCTCGCCGCCAAGGTCGCGGCCAAGGAGCGCGCCGAGCCTGAGAACGAGGCAAGTTCCAAAACCGACACCGAGACAGAAAAATAGGCAAGACAGGATCACCGGCCCGCGAAACGGGCCGGATCCTGGCAAAATGCCGGTCTGATCAGGCCGATGTGATCAGGCCGGGGCCTTGTCGCTGACGAAGACGTTGACCTCGCGCGCGGCGGCGATGAAGGCGCGTCTTGCAATCATCGCCGGCTTGTCGCCGGCCAGCGCGTCATGGCAGGCCTGCAGCGCTTCGCGGTGCTTGGGGCTGCGCTTGCCGGGCCAGCTGTTGAGCAGGTAATCGGAAGCCTCGCGCACCGTACGTAAGTGCTGAGTGCTTCCCTCCGTGCCCGACTTAACGGTCACGGGTGTTTCAAATCGGTTGTTTTCCATGGCCGCCTCTTACGCCATCGGCGTCCGCGAAGCGAGGCCGAAAGCGGATCGCGACGGCGTTCTTTCGTTTTCGTGACCGGTATCAAGCGGCGACGACGGCAAAACCCCTGGCGCGCAGGCCGCGCCGGTCATTGTGCAACGACGTCACCAGGCGGGCGCGGCTGCCGGCGATATGGGCGGAAAGTCGCGCCGCCGCCGCATCGGCATCGCCGGCCCGCACCGCTGCCAGAATGGCGTGATGCTCGCTCCAGACGCGGCCGAGCGCTGCCTCGTCGCGCACCTCCAGCCAGCGCGCCCGCGACAGGCGCGTCATGGCATCGCGCACGGCCCGGAACAGGAACTCGTTGCCGGAGAGCCGCGCCAGTTCGATATGGAAATCCATGCCGACGCGGTGCCATTCCTCGCGCGGCGTGGCAGTGTCGCAGGAGTCCAGCATCGCCTTGATGACATCGGCTGCGCTCCTGTCGGCCAGCGCCGAAGTCAGCCTGACCGCCGCGACCTCGACGGCTTCGCGGTACACCGCGATCTGTTCCAGTTCGGCAAGGTTGATCGGCGACACGGTCCAACCGCGCCCGTCGCGGCAGATCAGCCCTTCCGTCTCCAGCCGCAGCAGGGCTGCCCTGACCGGCGTGCGCGAGGCGCCGAAGCGGCTCTCGATCCAGCGCTCCGTCAGCCGCTCGCCAGGACCGACCTCGAGGCCAAGGATCATCTCGCGAAGCGCTTTTTCGACGATCTGCATCTGCGACATAGTTGCTTCCATTGCTGGCGATCGGCCTTGCCCATTGGTCTTGCCGATCACATTGAGGGCGCCTGATTGACAGCAGCCGGGCTTTGCGTCCATGAGGGTGCCAAATTGGTATCCCAAAATGGTATCCGCAGCAAGCGGACAGGACAGGACATGCCGCAGGACAGTGCAGCGCGGGCCGCCGAAGCGCCTTCCACCTACAACATTCATTGGCGGCGCAACCTGTTCGTGTGCTTTGCCGGATCGTTCAGCACGCTTGTGGCGATGACGTTGCTGCTGCCGTTCCTGCCGCTCTATGTCGAACAGCTGGGCGCCGTGGGCCACGCGGCGATCGTGCAATGGTCCGGCATCGCTTTCGGCGCCACCTTCCTTGCCGCCGCCCTTGTCGCGCCACTGTGGGGACGGCTGGGTGACCGTTATGGCCGCAAGGTGATGCTGGTGCGTGCCAGTTTCGGCATGGCGATCTGCATGTCGCTGACCGGCATGGTGCAGACCGTCTGGCAATTGGTGCTTTTGCGCCTGTTGATCGGCTTTGCCGGCGGTTATTCCTCAGGCTCGACGATCCTTGTCGCCATGCAGACGCCGAAGGAGCGCTCCGGCTGGGCGCTTGGCGTGCTGTCGGCCGGCATCACCGCAGGCTCCCTGGTCGGCCCGTTGCTTGGCGGCGCGCTGCCGCCATTGATCGGTATTCGCGCCACCTTCCTCATCGCGGGCGGCGTCATTTTCCTGGCGGCGCTGGCGACGACGTTCCTGATAAAGGAGATGCCTCGCCCGCCAGTACAGGCAAAACGCGAGGAGAAACCAAAGGGAAGTTGGGCGCAGATCCCCGACAAACGCCCTGTCGTGGCCATGCTGGCGACCGGCATGCTGTTCACCTTCGCCAACATGTCGATCGAGCCGATCATCACCGTTTACGTCCAGCAACTGGTCGCGGAGGCAAGCCGGGTGACCCTGGTCTCAGGTGTCGTCATGTCGGCGGCGGCGCTGGGCGCCATCCTGTCGGCGTCACGGCTGGGCAAACTCGCCGACCGCATCGGCCACTGGAACGTCATCGTCGCATCGCTGGCCGTCTCGGCGCTGCTGTTGATACCGCAGGCCTTCGTCACCGAGAGCTGGCAGTTGGTCGGGCTGCGGTTCCTTATGGGTCTGGTGCTGGGCGGGCTGTTGCCCTGCATCACCAGCGTCATCCGCCACAATGTTCCCGATGGGGTCGGCGGCAATGTGCTGGGCCTGGCAATCTCGGCGCAATATGTCGGCCAGGTTGCGGGGCCGCTGCTGGGCGGCTTCGTCGGCGGCCATTTCGGCATGCGCGCGGTGTTTCTCGGCACGTCGTTGCTGATGGCGGGCGGTGCCGCGTATAATTGGCTGGCCCAGGCGCGCCGCACGCGCGACATGCTGGCGATATCGGAAAAATCCTGACAGACAGGTCGCGCCGCCTATCGTCAATCACGGAGCCCGAGACATGAGCATCGCCGAGTCAGCACCAGCAAACAGCGCGCGCATCCTCGTTTTCGCCGGCGGCATTGCCGGCGCGGCGGGCGTGGCGCTGTCGGCGGCATCAGCGCATCTCGGCGGCGCCTTCGTCGGCACGGCCGCATCCTTCCTGCTCATGAATGCGCCGGTGTTTTTGGCCGTCGGCCTCGCCGGCGCAAACCGGATCTTGCGGATCGGCAGCCTGGTGCTGCTCGTCGGGCTTGTTCTGTTCTGCGGCGATCTGCTGGCACGGGATTTCGTGGGATCGCGGCTGTTCCCGATGTCGGCGCCGATCGGCGGCACCTTGCTCATCGCGGGCTGGCTGGTGATCGCGGCCTCGGCGCTCGTGCGGCAACGGTCCTGACGAGCCAAGAACCCTGTCCCATCAGATATCACACGAGGCTTAATCCTGCCGGTTTTGCGGCAGCAGGTCGCGGTTGCGCTTGGCAGACTTGGTCGGCCGCCGCCTTTCCGGCTGCTCCGTGGCAGGCGAGATACCCCAGTAATTGCGATAAATGTCTTCGAACAGATGCTTCACGGGATGCATGTTCGTCTCCTCTTCAAGAACTTGAATCGATCCAATCAGCTGGCACGAAAATGCCGGGGCCGATCAGCTGCGCTTGCGTTTCACAAGGTATTGCAGGTCACGCCTCCACGGCCCGACCTTGTCGCGGCGCCTGCGGGTGGCGGCGTCGGAGACTATGCCCCAATCATTGCCGTAGATGTCTTCGAACAGATAATTCACGGGATGCACGGCACCCTCCTCTTGAATCGATCCAAGTTATACTTGGTGAATCCCTTGGATCGATTCAAATATAGACCCTCTCCGCCGTCCGATCAAGGGAAAATTTGAACCGATCCAACGAAAGTGCTAAACAGGCTCCGGTTCAGGAGACGAAAATGACGGCATTGACCTCCGGCAAGACGAGACCAGTGCGGCTTGCCGACATCGCCAAGGCGGCCGGGGTCTCGCACGGTACCGCGTCCAACGTGTTCGCTCGCCCGGAAATCGTGCGCGAAGAGGTCCGCGAGCGGGTCAAGGCGGCGGCGGAAGCGATGGGCTATGCCGGCCCGGATCCCAAGGGCCGGCTGCTGCGCGCCGGCAAGGTCAACGCCATCGGCGTGGCAACGGCGGAACCATTGTCCTATTTCTTCGACGATCCCTTTGCCCGCGTCATGATGGCCAGCATTTCGCAGGCCTGCGACGCCACCGGCGCCGGAATTTCGCTGGTCTCGGCCGCCAACAGCGAGCAGCTCGCCTGGAACATCCAGAGCGCCCTGGTCGACGGCTTCATCGTGTTCTGCATCGAGGGTGGGTCGCGGCTGGTCGAACTGGCGCGCGAACGCAAACTGCCTTTCGTGGCGCTTGATCTCGATTCGGAAAATGAGGCGGTCGCTGCGATCGGCGTCGACAACGTCGCCGGCGCGGGTCTGGCGGCGCGCCATCTGGCCGAGTTCGGCCATCGCAGCTTTGCCGTACTCGCCCTGGAATCTGCCGACGCTGGCTTTGGTCCCGTCACGCAGGAGCAAGTCGAGACGACATCCCTCTACTCGGGCACACGCGACCGTCTGCGTGGCTATTTCGGCGAGCTCTCCCGCTTCGGCATCGACGTCTCGCAAGTGCCAATCTACGAAACCCTCAATGACGAGGCGAGCGTTCGGGCCGGCCTCGATCATATTTTCGCGCTGCCGCAGACGCCGACGGCAATCCTGGCCATGTCGGACAAGATCGCGCTGCATGCGCTCGACTGGCTGCGCGAGCGTAACATTGCCGTGCCGGGCGATGTGTCAATCGTCGGCTTCGACGGCGTGCCGGAAGGCGCCGACTCCGAGCCGCCACTAACCACTGTCGCCCAGCCGATCGCCGAGATGGGCCGGCTGGCCGTCAAGGCGATCCTCGAAAATGACGGCTCGCAGCACCGGCAATTGCTGCCGGTCGATCTTGTGGTGCGGGGGTCGTCCGGCCCCTCGCCTGCTAGCTAGGCGGCTGATGTGGGATCATCGGCTTAGCCTTGGCATCGCGGGCATGCCGAAGGTCTGGTGAACGGCTGGCGCTTCTTTGCGAACCGGCTTTTTGCCCAAGCCGATGCCGGACAGCCACTCAAGATAGAAGGCGAGCGCGAATTGCATGGCGATGCCGGCCGAAATCAGCAAGACGTCATAGGCAAAGCCGCCCGGATTGATCAGCTTCATCACCTGCGCCGCCATGGCGATCAGCGTGCCGGCGAGGAACACCGGCAAGGAGCGCTTGCCGAGCAGGGCAAGCGGATGGTCCGGGCTGAGACGGAACAGGTTCGAGAAAGCCGGCAGGGCGACGATCAGATAGCTCACCGCCAATATGTGCAGGAGCCGCGGCAGCGACAGGAACGTCTTGTCGAAGCCGCCGATCACCACGGGCAGGTTAAACCACGTTATCTCGCCCCAGAGCGGGCTGTGCACCCAGACCGCCGCTGCCGCGACATAGGTCGCCGCGGCGCCCACCAGCCAACGATTGACGGGAATTGTGCCGCCGCGCCTGACATGCAGCATGCCGGCAAGGCCGATGTTGAACAGGAATTGCCAGGACAGCGGGTTGAGGAACCAGAAGCCGGGCTCGGGATAGTTCGGCGGCGCGATCTGCCAGAGGCCGGCGACGAGCCACAGCGCGCCGGAAAAGACCAGCGCCGGCAGCGGCCGGTAGCTGACGAAGAGCAGGAAGAGCGGCGCCATCAACAGCAGCGCCGCATAGACCGGCAGGATGTTGTTGTAGCCAAGCTGGTGGCCGAGCGTGACAATGCCGATCATGACCTCCGGCGTGTTCTTCATCAGCGGCTCGATGTTGATCAGCTTGAGCAGTTCCGGCCGCCGGCCGAACACCGCCGCGGCGCAGAACAACGCCATCACAACCATGGTGGTGACGATGTGGGCGCTGTAAAGCACGCCGGCCCGGCGCCACATCTTCAACATCGCCAGCAGCCGGCCGCCCGGCTGGAACTTGGTGCCATATGCGAGTGCGACCGACATGCCGGAAATCAGCACGAAGGCTTCCGCCGCGTCCGAGAATCCGAAATTCTTGTAGGTCAGCGTTTCGAAGACGGTGCCCGGCACGTGGTCGATATAGATGGTCAGGAGTGCGAGCGCACGGAACACGTCAATGCGCGTGTCGCGATCGGGGATACGCGGAGCGCGATCGGCGATACGCGGAGCGCGATCGGCGATACGCGGGGCGCGATCGGGCGGGACTGGCAGGGTCATCGACAAAAGGCCTCAAAGGAGAGCAAGGATGCTCGCGTTGTTCATGCCGGGATGCGACCATCGGCGCACACCGCTTCGATTCCTCCCGCAGGGAGCATATCGGCGCAGAAACGGTCTGAAATGAGCCTGTTGCAATCACATTTGGCGGAGCGTGAAAATATTCCGTTTTGAAGCTGGCAAAGGACCAATGTCTCCGTGAAAACAACGAGATATGAGCGTGGATCGATATAGCGACGAGAACGCCTTTCTGCACCAGGATCTGGCCTTTCCCTACCGCCTCCTCAAGCCGGAGAATGCCGGCGGCGAGAGCCTGTTTTTACTGCACGGATCGGGTGTCGACGAAACGACGATGGTCCCGATTGCGAGGCAGATCGCCCCTAACGCCACGCTGGTCGCGGTGCGTGGCCGCATCCGCCAAGAAGACGGCTTCCGCTGGTTCGAGCGGATCACGCCGACCAGTTTCGAACAGGCGAGCATCCGTGCCGAAACATCGTACTTTGCCGCCTTCGCAAGCGAGGCCGCAAAGCGCCACGGGCTCGACCTCGCCCGGGCGACTTTCCTCGGCTATTCCAACGGCGCCAATCTGGTTTCCAGCCTGATGCTGCTCAACTCCGGCCTCGTCCGAAAAGCGGCGTTGCTGAGAGCAATGCCCGTGCTTGACGATGCGCCGGCAACCGATCTGACAGGAAGGCGCGTCCTGATTGTCGCTGGTGCCGCGGACGAGACCTACGGGCCGTTTGCGCCGCCACTGGTGAGGCTGCTCAACAAACATGGCGCCGAGGTCGATGCGCGCATCGTGCCTTCAGGTCACGAAATCGGCGACCCGGATGCCGCCATCGTCCGGCAATGGCTGGCGGGACCAGCATTGGTCGCACGCCAGGCAGGCTAAGAGACCTTGGTAGACCGCATCGGCGCCCGGCGGAACGGCTGAGCAGATGCTCGTCGCCTAGCCCTGTCCCATCCGGTTCCAGGCATCGAGCCCGGCGATCTTGTAGGCTTCGGCCAGCGTCGGATAGTTGAAGGTGTTGTTGACGAAGAAATCAACCGTGCCGCCGAGGTTGATCACCGCCTGGCCGATATGGATCAGTTCGGTGGCGCCTTCACCGACGATGTGGGCGCCGAGCAGGCGGCGCGTTTCGACCGAGAACAGCAGTTTCAGAAAGCCGGAGTTGACGCCCATTATGTGGCCGCGCGAGGTTTCGCGGAACCGCGCCAGACCGACTTCATAAGCAGCGCCGCTCTCGCGCACCTGCTCCTCCGACTGACCAACGGTGGAGATTTCCGGCACGGCGTAGATGCCATAGGGGAAGGTTTCCGGCGGCGGTGGCAGTTGCACGCCGAAGGCGTGGCAGGCGGCCACCCTGCCCTGCTCCATCGATGTCGAGGCAAGGCTGGGGAAACCGATGACGTCGCCGGTGGCATAGATGTTGGGCGCACTGGTCTGGAAGGTCTGCGGATCGACCTTGATGCGGCCCCGGGAATCGGCCTCGATGCCGACCACGTCGAGGCCGAGGCTGCCGAGATTGCCGCTGCGGCCGGCGGCGTAAAGCACGATCTCGGAGCGGATGGTGCGGCCATCGGCGAGCGTCACTTCGGCATAGTCGGGTTTTGAGACGATTTCCTTGACCGTACTGCCGAGGCGAATGGTCATGCCGCGGTCGCGCATCTGGTGGATGAAGTCGTCGACGATCTCGCGGTCGACGAAATCGAGGATGGTGTTGCGCGGCTCCACCAGCGTCACCGGTACGTCGAGCGCCGAAAAGATCGTCGCATATTCAACGCCGATGACGCCGGCGCCGATCACCGTCAGCGTGCGCGGCAGATGGTCGAGTTCCAGCATCTCATCGCTGTCGAAGACGCGGATCTTGTCGAAAGGCACGTCGCGCGGCCGGTGCGGCCTGGTGCCGACCGCGATCAGCGCATTGGTGAAACCAACCTCCGAGTAGTCGCCATTGTCTGCCGTCAGGCTGACCTTGTTTGGGCCGACGAATTTCGCCATGGCGCGGACGCTTTTGACGGCGTTGCGCATAAACTGGTGCTGCAGCACCTCGACCTCGTGGTCGAGCGTCTTGTGCAGCCGCTCGACCAGGTCGGCGATGGAGATGTCCTGCTTGACCCGGTAGCCGCGGCCGTAAAAGCCCCGCTCGCGCCAGCCGGACAGGTTCAGCACCGTCTCGCGCAGCGTCTTCGACGGGATGGTGCCGGTGTGCACCGAGACGCCGCCGAGGCGCCGGCCCCTGTCGACCACCAGCACCGATTTGCCGAGCTTTGCCGATTGCACCGCGGCGCGGCGCCCGGAAGGGCCGCTGCCGATGACCAGCATGTCGTAATCCATGTAACCCCGTCCCCTCGGCGTCTTGTTGCGCCGCAGCAAGCTAACGCCATCCGTCCACCAAATTCAATCGGCTCAACCGCGCCACACTGCCGACCCGGACCGATGGACGAACCGATCTTGATTCCGCCCGCGGTCTTCACCATTTCAGTGGCGGCGCACCCTAGCGTGGCGCCTGTTATGAGGACATGACATGAACGCGCGGGTACTTGACGGCGAAATCATCACCAGCAGGCTCGACGACGTCAGGGCCTATGACGGTGTGCGCACGCGGCGCATCCTGGCCTTCATCATCGACTATTGCATCGTGGCGCTGCTCACCATTCCGTTCGCGATCCTGGTGGCCGTGCTTGGCCTTTTGACATTCGGTCTTGGCTGGGCGCTGTATTCCATCCTCGTGCCGGCGGTCGCCATTCTCTACATCTGGAACACGCTGGGCGGTCGCAACCAGGCCACATCAGGCATGAAGATGATGGGCATTCGGCTCGATCGTCTCGACGGCAGCCGTATCGACGGCCTCACCGCCGTTGTCCATTCGGTGCTGTTCTGGGCGAGCACGGTCATCCTGACGCCGCTCGTCCTCCTGGTGACGCTGTTTTCCGATCGCAAGCGCACACTGCACGACCTGCTGCTTGGCACCGTCGTCAGCCGCAGCGACCGTTGAACCGGCGTTCAACCGACGCCAACAGGCATTTGTGCGCAAATGTGAAGGGGTCCGTTCAACCCCGCCTTCACAATCCTGTTGAATTTTTCGCCAGCCAAGCCAAAGGTAGAGCGATTCGCAGGAGTGTTCCCAAGGTTCGATGACGCACCATCCGACCCAGTCGCCGCAGTTCTTCCTGACCGCGCCATCGCCGTGTCCGTATCTTGAGGGCCAGTTCGAACGCAAGGTGTTCACGCATCTGGTCGGCGACAAGGCGCCGGAGATGAACGACCTGTTGACGCAAGGCGGTTTCCGGCGCTCGCAGAACATCGCTTACCGTCCCGCCTGCGAGACCTGCCGCGCCTGCGTCTCGGTGCGCATCCTGGCGCAGGAGTTCACCGCCAGCCGCAACATGAAGCGGGTGATCCAGCGCAATTCCGATCTCATCGGCGCCATGCACGACGCGCAGCCGTCGACCGAGCAGTATTCGCTGTTTCGCGGCTATCTCGACGCCCGCCACCGCCGCGGCGGCATGTCCGACATGACGGTGCTCGATTACGCCATGATGGTCGAGGATACCCATGTTGACACCAAGGTGATCGAATACCGGCGCCGCGGCCCCGACACATTTATCACCGGCAAGGGCCAGGGCGAGCTGATCGCCGTGGCGCTGACCGACAAGATGGCCGATGGCCTGTCGATGGTCTATTCCTACTTCAATCCCGAGTTCGAGGACCGCTCGCTCGGCACCTTCATGATCCTCGACCATATCGCCCGCGCCCGGGCCATGGGCTTGCCCCATGTCTATCTCGGCTACTGGGTCAACGGCTCGCGCAAGATGAACTATAAAATGCGCTTCATGCCGCAGGAGCATCTCGGCCCGAAGGGCTGGGAACGCTACGACCACGAAGCGGTCACGCGCTGATTTTTCTTCTTACCAGATCCTGATCTAAACATTTTCAGCCGAGACGATGCTGGTCTTCCGCCCGTTGGCGGGGCGATTGCGCCGACCGGCATCTGCTCAAATCATTGCGAAAGCCGTTGCATGTCCTCTCACAATGCCCAAACCAAAGGACTTCTGCTCACCGCGCTTGGCGGGCTGGCGCTGACCATCGACATTCCCCTGATCCGGCTCGCCCATGGCGAAGCCTGGACGATCCTTTTGCTGCGCACCGGCTGCACCTTCGTGGCGGGGCTGATCGTATGGGCCATCTGGCGCTCGTTCAGCAAGAATGCTCCGCAGCTGATACCCGGCTGGTCGGGGCTCGTCGTCGCCACCCTCTACGGGCTCGGCGCAATCGCCTTCATCACTGCCGTCTACAACACCTCGACCGCCAATCTGGTTTTCATCCTGGCCTTCTCCACCATGTTCTCGGCGCTGCTGTCGTGGCTGTTCCTGAAGGAGCGACCGCAGCCGCTGACGCTTGCGGCAATGGCGCTGATGATCGTCGGCATCGCGATCATCGTCGGCGATTCCGTCGGCACGGGAAATCTGTTCGGCGATGTGATGGCGCTGTGTTCGGCCTTGGCGATTGCCTGCGCAATCACCGTTTCACGCGCCAGCGGCAGGGATATGGGATTCACCGCGCTGACCGGCGTCCTGCTGCCGTTCGGGCTGGCGGCGCTCATGGTCTCCAGGACCGGTTTCCAGGTGGAAGCGCCATGGTGGATCGTTTTCAACGGCGCCGTCATCATGCCGTTCGCCTTCTTCTGCCTAGCCAACGGGCCGAAATACATTTCAGGCCCGGAAGTGGCGATGTTCTATCTCCTGGAAACGGTTTTGGCGCCGGTCTGGATATGGATGATCTTTGCCGAGACGCCGTCGCGCAACAGCTTGATCGGCGGCGTGATCCTGATCGTCACGCTGGTTGCCCATTCCCTGTGGCAGTTGCATGAAGGGCGCAAGCGCCGGGCAGCGCTCGCCGTCGCTTACCCAGCCTGACTTTTCTTCGCCGGGCCGGCGACAATCTCGATCTGCGGCGGCCCGCCTTCGAGCTCGGCCGCCGCGTCGGGAACGGTGTCTTCGGCCAGTTCCACCTCGCGCAGCCATTCGCGCCAGATCGCGACGAGCAGCGCCATCAGCACCGGGCCGATGAACAGGCCGAGAAAGCCCATTGTCTTTACGCCGCCGATCAGGCCGAAAAAAGTCGGCAGGAAGGGCAGCTTGATCGGCCCGCCGACCAGCTTCGGGCGCAAGGTCTTGTCGACGATGAACAGTTCCACTGCGCCCCAGATGAACAGCGCCAGACCCGCCATCGGCGAGCCGCTGGCGGCGAGGTAGATCGACACAAGCGTAAACGACAGCGGCGCGCCACCGGGGATCAGCGCCATCACGCCGGTCAATGCGCCCAGCGTCACCGGCGACGGCACCCCGGCCAGCCAGTAGGCGATGCCGAGCACCAGCCCCTCGCCGATGGCGATCACGGTCATGCCGGTAACGGTCGAGGAAATGGTCGCCGGCACGACGCGCGAAATCCGCTCCCAGCGCGTCGGCAGGATGCGTTCGCCGAGCCGGTCGATCTGGCTGGCAAAGTGTTCGCCGTCGCGGTAGGCGAAGAACAGCGCGATCATCATGAACAGCAGCGTCAGCAACAGGCCGAAGGCGCTGCCGCCGGCAGCCAGCACGCCGCGATAGATGCTGCCGATATTGGCGCCGCTGACCAGCTGGATCAGCTCGCCGATGCCGCCGGGATGGCCGAAATTGTCGATCCACTGTTCGTTCAGCCACTCGCCGACGACAGGCAGCGAGGTGATCCAGTGCGGTGTGACCGCGCCGTGCCTGTTGGTCTCGATCGCCCAGCCGACCCATTCGCGGACCTCGTTGATGGCGTAGGTGCCGGCGAGCGCTATCGGCACCACCAGGAAGGCGAGGATGAACAGGATGGCGAGCGTCGCGGCGACCGTGCGGTTGCCTCCGACACCGGCAAGCAGCCGGCGGTAGAGCGGCCAGCTGGCAAAAGCAATGACGAGGGCTGCCAGCACGGGAAACAGGAACCCGTGGAAGAAATAGACGCCGGCGGCGACGATCAGCACCAACAGCCAGCGCGCCGCCGACAGCGGCGGGATGACGGCGGCCCGCAGCGGTGTCGACAGGCCGAACAGGCGCTGCTGACGTTCCGGCTTCTGGGTCTTCGCTTCTTTCAAACGGTCAATTCTCCCCAGCCTACACAGCGTTTATGCACTGTTATAGTGCCGCAATCGTGACGATAGTCCAAATGGTTGGTGAAGCTGCCAATCTCCCCCCTTGTGGGGGAGATGTCCGGCAGGACAGAGGGGGGCGCGAAGGATCGCCGCCTGGCACCCGACATTGAAGACCCAAGAGTTGCGACCGAGTGGCGAGCCATGACCATTTGATGCGCTGGCGGGACAGCGCCCCCCTCTGGCCTGCCGGCCATCTCCCCCACTTGGGGGGAGATCAGCAGCTTCAACCAAATTTCCCGGTCCGCGGGAATCCCTTCGGCACCATGCGACCGGCCGACGCTCTCGCGCCGATCCATTCCGCCAGCTCCTCGCGCGACCTGACGAAGGTGCGGTCTGCGGAATCCTGCCACGACAGGCCGCTCGCCAGCGTGAAGGGTTTCAGGTCGAGCAGACCGCCATCCTTGTATTTCTGCAGGCGAACGCCCTTGCCGCGGCCCATCTCCGGAATTTCGGAGAGCGCAAACACCAGCATCTTGCGGTTCTCGCCGACAATGGCGAGATGATCGCCTGACACGGGGACGCAGGCCTTGGCCTCGTCGGGCGCCTTGACGTTCATCACCTGCTTGCCCTTTCGGGTGTTGGCGACGACCTCCTCCTCCGGCACGACGAAACCATTGGCATCGTAGGAGACGAGCAGCAGCTTGCGCTTCGGGTCGTGGACGAAGGCGGTGACGATGTCCTGGTCGTTGTCCATGTCGACGATGATGCGGATCGGTTCGCCATGGCCGCGGCCGCCCGGCAGCCGGTCGGCGCCGATGGTGTAGAATTTTCCGCCGGTGGTGAAGACCAGGATCTTGTCGGTGGTCTGGGCATGGAAGGCGAGCTTGAGGCTGTCGCCTTCCTTGAAGGTGAGCGTGGAATGGTCGGCCAGATGGCCTTTCATCGCCCGCAGCCAGCCCTTTTCCGAGACCACCACGGTGACCGGCTCGCGCTCGATCATGGCGTGCGCAATGTCGGTCAGATCATGCTCCGGCGCGTCGGCGAACTGGGTGCGGCGCTTGCCGAGTTCGGTCTCGGGGCCGAACTTGTCGCGAACCTGCGTGACTTCCCATTTGATCGTCGACCATTGCTTGGCGTCGGATGCGAGCAATGCCTCGATCTGCTTCTTCTCGGTGGTGAGACCGTCGAACTCCTTGCGGATCTCGAACTCTTCCAGCTTGCGCAAGGCCCGCAGCCGCATGTTGAGGATGGCTTCGGCCTGGGTGTCGGTGAGCGACCAACGGGCCATCATCACCTGCTTGGGCTCATCCTCCTCGCGGATGATCCTGATGACCTCGTCGATGTTGAGATAGGCGATCAGGTAGCCGGCAAGGATTTCCAGCCGCTTCTCGATCTCGCCAAGCCGATGCTTCGAGCGGCGGATCAGCACATCGCGCCGATGGTCGAGCCACTCCTTCAGCACGCCCTTCAGCGACAGGACGTTAGGCACCTTGCCGCGCGACAAAACGTTCATGTTGAGGGGAAATCGGCTTTCGAGCTCGGTCAGCTTGAACAGCGATTCCATCAGAATGCCGGGATCGACCGAACGGCTCTTCGGTACGAGCACAATGCGGATGTCCTCGGCGCTTTCATCCCTGACATCCTCAAGCAGCGGCAATTTGCGCGCGATCAAAAGCTCGGCGATCTTCTCGATCAGCCTGGCCTTCTGGATGCCGTAGGGGATTTCGGTGACGACGATGCTCCAGGTGCCCCTGCCCTGATCCTCCTGGCCCCATTTGGCGCGCACGCGAAAACCGCCGCGGCCGGTCTCATAGGCCTCCAGGATGGATGCGCGGCTGTCGACGATGATGCCGCCGGTCGGGAAATCCGGCCCCTGGACGAACTCCATCAGCTTTGTCACCGGCGCGTCCGGCTGCTCGATCAACTGCAGCGCTGCGTCGCAAAGCTCGGCGGCATTGTGCGGCGGGATGGACGTGGCCATGCCGACCGCAATGCCGGAGGAACCGTTGGCGAGCAGATTCGGGAAGGCGCCGGGAAGCACTACGGGCTCCTCGTCCTCCTCATTGTAGGTTGGCCGGAAATCGACGGCGTCCTCGGTGATGCCGGCAAGCAAATCGCTCGCCACCTCGGTCATGCGCGCCTCGGTATAGCGCATGGCGGCGGCGTTATCGCCGTCGATATTGCCGAAATTGCCCTGCCCGTCGACGAGGGGATAGCGCATGGAGAAATCCTGCGCCAGGCGCACCAGCGCGTCGTAGATCGACTGGTCGCCGTGCGGATGGAACTTGCCCATCACGTCGCCGACAATGCGGGCGCATTTGGCAAAGCCCTGGTCGGGGTTGAGCCTGAGCAGTCGCATGGCATGCATGATGCGACGATGCACAGGCTTCAGCCCGTCGCGCACGTCAGGCAGCGCCCGGTGCATGATGGTCGACAGCGCATAGGCGAGATAGCGCTCTTCCAGCGCCTTCTTCAGATCCACCGGTTCGATGTGGTCACCGCCGCCATTTTCAGGCGGCAAAATCCTTTTTCCCATGCGGCTGGACTAGCCGAGCGGGTGATTCGCGGCAAGGCGGGGCTGCGGAAATCCGCACTTTGCAGCCTTTGGCTTACGAGGGCGGCTCAAGGTCCGACGATGGATGTGACGAACTTCATGTTCCCCCTTGCCGTCCCTGTGCAACAGCAACGGTAGCAGTGCTGTTGCCAACCAACATCAATCTGTTACACGCCCTCTCTAAGGCAGGAGACGGTACGCAGGGGAGCCCGACCTTCATGACATATTCACCGCATCGGGCGAAGGCTCCCGCTCCGATTTGCCTTTCGCCGTGATTTTCGACAACTCTGCGGGAAAGCGCCTTTTTCCCGTCCAGTTCGTCACGGAATGGTGATGGCGTAGAATTGAGAAAACACTTTTTCAGGACTCTCTCAGGGAACTCGCGATGACAATCCAACGTTCGACACTCAAGAAACTTGCTTTTTCGACCTTTTTGCTGACGCTGCCGCTGAATGCCGCCTTTGCGCAAGACACGGCGGTTGCCGACCGACTGAAGGCCGCACTTGCCGTCCAGGGCGTCGATATCACCTGGACCGGCGTTACCGGCGACAATTCCAGCATGGTGCTGCAGGGCGTGTCGGTCAAACCGGCGGCCGAAAAGGAGGCGCTGCCGATCGGCGACGTCAAGCTCGAGGGCGTGACCGAAGCCAATGGCGGCTTCGATGTCGCGACCATCACGACTTCGGCCTTCGAGCACAGCAAGGACGGCGTCACGCTCAACCTCACCCCCTTCGTCATCCACGACGCCAACATCCCGGCTGAGGGCGCTACAGGCCCGCTCGGCTCGATGATGATCTACAAGTCGGCCGAACTCGAAAACCTGACGGTCAAGGTTGCCGACAAGACCGCCTTCTCGGTGGATGGGCTTGCTGTCCAGATCACGCCGCCGGCCGACGGCAAGGCGATGGAGTTTTCCGCCACCACGGAAAAGTTCAACGCCGACCTGACCCTGGTCGACGATGCGAAATCCAAGGAAGCCATCGAGGCCCTCGGCTACCAGAACATCTCGGGCAATATCGAAATCGGCGGCACCTGGCAGCCGAGCGACGGCAAGATGGACCTGTCGAAATACGACATCTCGGTCGAGAATGCCGGCACGCTCGGCATGACCTTCGGCCTCGGCGGCTACACGGTCGACTTCGTCAAGTCGCTGCAGGAGATGCAGAAGAAGATGGCGGCGCAGCCCGAAGGGGCTGACAATTCGGCGCAAGGCATGGCCCTGCTCGGCCTGTTGCAGCAGCTCTCCTTCAACAGCGCATCGATCCGCTTCGATGACGATTCGCTCACCGGCAAAGTGCTTGAGTATGTCGGCAAGCAGCAGGGCATGTCGGGCAAGGACATCGCCAACCAGGCCAAGGCGATCGTGCCGTTCGGCATGGCGCAGCTCAACAATCCCGAACTGACCGCCGAAGTGACGGCCGCGGTGAGCAAGTACCTCGACGATCCGAAGAGCCTCGAGATTTCGGCCGAGCCGCCGGCAGCGGTGCCGTTCGCGCTGATCATGGCCGGCGCCATGTCCAACCCGGCCGACCTGACCAAGACGCTGGGCGTCCACGTCAAGGCCAACGAAGACTGATCGAAGTTCGCTCCCTTCTCCCCGTCACTATACGGGGAGAAGGTGCTGGCAGGCAGATGAGGGGCGGCGCCAACGCCTGCAAATTGTAGTTCGATGCTGAACCGATTGTCAGAAGGCGCCAACTGCTAAGGCCGTTCGCCAATCGCCTGCATGCGTGCTGCCCCTCATTGTCCTGCCGGACATTTCTCCCCGTATAGAGACGGGGAGAAAGGGCAGCTGCAACGCTGCCGTCAGTCCTTCTTCACTGCCGCGACACGCAGCGACAGATCACGCAACTGCTGCGGCGAGGCTTCCGAAGGCGCGTTCATCAACAAATCGTAGGCCTGCTGGTTCATCGGGAACATGGTGATCTCGCGCAGGTTCTTGGCCCCGACCAGCAGCATGACCACGCGGTCGACACCGGCCGCCATGCCGCCATGCGGCGGCGCGCCATACTGGAAGGCGCGATAGAGGCCGCCGAAGCGCTCCTCGACCGTGGCGCGGTCCAGCCCGACCGTCTCAAACGCCTTGACCATGGTCTCGGGCAAATGGTTGCGGATACCGCCAGAGGCGATCTCGAAGCCGTTGCAGACCATGTCGTACTGGAAGGCCTTGATGCCGAGCAGGTCGTCGCCGTTGAGCGCGTCGATACCGCCTTGCGGCATCGAGAACGGGTTGTGGGCGAAGTCGATCTTCTTCTCCTCCTCGCTCCATTCGAAGAACGGGAAGTCGACGATCCAGCACAATTCGAAGCGCTCGCGGTCGACAAGGTTCAGTTCTTCGCCGGCACGCGTACGCGCGGCACCGGCGAAGGTAACGAACTTCTTCGGATCGCCGGCGACGAAGAAGGCGGCGTCGCCATCGGCAAGGCCGAGCTGCTGGCGGATCGCCTCGGTGCGCTCCTCGCCGATGTTCTTGGCCAGCGGACCGGCGCCTTCAAGCTTGTCGCCTTCCTTGCGCCAGAAGATGTAACCCAGTCCCGGCTGGCCCTCGCCCTGCGCCCACGAGTTCATGCGGTCGCAGAAGGCGCGGCTGCCGCCGGTCTTGGCCGGAATGCCCCACACTTCGGCCTTCGGATCGTTGGCCAGGATGTTGGCGAAGACCTTGAAGCCGGAATCGCGAAAATGGTCGGAGACGGCCTGCATCTCGATCGGGTTGCGCAGGTCCGGCTTGTCGGAGCCATATTTGCGCATCGCGACATCGTAAGGAATGCGCTGGAATGTCTGCGTCACCGGCTTGCCGTTGGCGAAGGTCTCGAAGACGCCGCGCATCACCGGTTCCATGGTCGACAGCACGTCGTCCTGCTCGACGAAGCTCATTTCGAGGTCGAGCTGGTAGAATTCGCCGGGCAGACGGTCGGCGCGCGGGTCCTCGTCGCGGAAGCAGGGCGCGATCTGGAAATAGCGGTCGAAGCCCGAAACCATGATCAGTTGCTTGTACTGCTGCGGCGCCTGCGGCAGCGCGTAAAAGGTGCCGGGATGGATGCGCGACGGCACCAGGAAGTCGCGCGCGCCTTCCGGCGACGAGGCCGTCAGGATCGGCGTCGAGAATTCGGTGAAGCCGACATCGGTCATACGCTTGCGCATCTCGGCGATGATTTTCGTGCGCGCCACGATGTTCCTGTGCAGCGTCTCGCGGCGCAGGTCGAGAAAACGGTACTTCAGGCGGATGTCTTCGGGATAGTCGGGCTCGCCGAACACCGGCAGCGGCAATTCCTTGGCTGCCGACAGCACCTCGATCTCGCGGGCAAAGATCTCGATCTCGCCGGTCGGCAGGTTGGCGTTGGTGGTGTCCGGCAGGCGCGCCTTGACCTCGCCGTCGACGCGGATCACCCATTCGCCACGCAGCGTCTCGGCCACCTTGAAGGCGGGCGAATCCGGATCGGCGACGATCTGGGTCAGGCCGTAATGGTCGCGCAGATCGATGAACAGCAGGCCGCCATGGTCGCGCACGCGATGCACCCAGCCCGACAGGCGAACCGAAGAGCCGACATCGCTCTTTCTCAACTGGGCACAGGTGTGGCTGCGGTAACGATGCATTGTCATGTCAAAAGTCCGGGGTGCTGGGTTGTGGGCCGAGCGTCAAAGCCCGGTCCAAAATTTGCGCGAAAAGCGCATGGGAGGCCCGATTTGTCAAGGCAAGCCGGGTTTGGCAAGCGCCCTTTCTGACTTCGCTCGTTTGCAGGGCCCTGTGCCGATATGGTCGCCTCAGTCACGGCGCCTCAGAAGGGACCGCCTTGCGGCAAGAAAGAGGCTAGCTGCCGAACCTGGCCTGCATCCTGTTGAAGATCTGGACGACATCATCATGCGCCGCCGTGTCGAAGTCGCGGTCGTCGTATTTCGGGCCGGCCACGAGCAGTGGCCCGTCGCCGCGCCAGCGATCCTGTGCGAAATCCTCGCCAAACGACCTTGCCACCTTGCGGCCGCCCTGTTCGATGACGATCGTTTCGCGCGCGCTGGTACGGTTGGTAAGGCAGGCGTAGATGATCTTGTCGATAGCCACCAGCCGCGCGCGCGTATCCTCGCCCGGCTTTTCCATGAAATCACGCATGTAGTTCCGGGCGACGTTGCAGCCACTGACCTGATGGCCGGCTGTAGCGCCTTCGAGAAGCCACTGATCCGACGTCCGCCGCATCACCTCGTCAGCCACCGGTCCTTTCTCCAGGCGGTCGGCATATTTGTCACGCATGGTTGCAAGACCATAGAATGCAGCCGCATCTTCATCGCGTGCGGCGAGCAGTATCTTCGCTGCCATATTGAGCAGACGGTTCTTCACGGCGTGGTCGGCGGCTATGGATTCCAGTGTTCCAAGGATCGAGTCATCGGAGGCTTCTATGAGCGTCCATGCGAACTTGATCTTTTCCTTGCCGTCTCCGGTCGCGCCGACCTCGGCCAACTTCAGGAAACGTTCGCCCCAAGGCGCGAAGTCGCGCTGTGCGGCGCTGCTGCGGCCGAAACATTCCGCCGCAAAAGACGCCGCGGTGACATCGCCCGTCAGCGCCATCTTTTCCAGCATTGCGAAAACAGCGGTGTCTGCCCCGTCGATACGGCAGCGCGATTTTTGTACCAGAGCGAGATTGAGTTGTGCGCGCGGCAGACCGGATTCGGCAGCAGCAGACAGAAGACGCGCGGCCTCGGCAGGGTCTTCTTCGGTTCCCGTACCGCGATTGAGCAGAACGCCGAGATCGTTCATCGCTTTCGGATCGCCGAAGCCAGCGGCCGGCTTCAGGACGGCGACCGCGAGCGACGGCATGCCGGCGTTAAGGGCGCTACGGGCGAGCGTGGTATTGGCGAAAACCCCAATGGCCACCAACGATAGAACGGCAACCGAACCGAGGATCATGAGAAGTTTGCGCATTGTTGCCTTTAAGATGTCGGTTCCTTGAGCCGTGCCGCCGCGTCCTGGAACAAAAGACGCCGCAGCGCATCCGCCGCCCGACCGATGTCAAAGGTGGGATAACTCGAAGCAACCGGATGCGGTTTCACGGCAGGGTATTCCACCGCGTCGTACCATTCCAACGATGCGGCGCTGTCTTCCTGCCGGTCGATGCATGCATGCGCCCGCGCAACCACCGCGTTGAATTCAGAACGGCTGTAGCGGCCAACACGATGCAGCAGGTCTTCCATGGCAAATGAGGCGGTGCGGCAGATCATCGCCCAGTCACCGTTGACAGCGCCGGCTTGCATCCACTCTTCAAATGTCTTCTTGCCAAGCCGGTCACCCAATTGGAGGCGCGGCAACAGCTTGTTGAACTGGTGGCGTGCCACGCCCAGCCATTCGTAGGCCTGCGGCTGACCGAGTTCCGTCGCGGCGAAAAGATCCAGGCTGGCGCGGTCGATGAGCCGAACCACACGGTTGTCATACTCCTGCTGTGTAGGGCTGCCCCGATAGCCTGGAAGCTGGATCGAACGGGCTGCGTTGACCAGCGCCCTGCCCGATTTGAAGCGGCCCGGTCCATCGCCGGAAGCGATCGCAAGCGATGCCGCGATCATCGCACCGTCAGGATCCTCCAGGCGGTTCTTGGCAGCATTGAAATAGAGGCAGTCTATCGTCTGCTTTGCGGCTGCCGCATTTCCGTCAGCGACGGCGGTCTCCAGTTGTCCCACCGTTTGGGCGCTGCGGGCGCTGTCGAGACCGCAGCCGCCACCTCGTATAAGAGCGAGGTTGGCAACTGCTTGCGACGAACCGAGCGCTGCGGCTTGCGTGAACAGCCCGCGCGCCGCCTCGAGGTCGGTCGAGACGCCGACGCCTCGATAGTGCAACACGCCGAGATTGTTCTTGGCTGTTGCGTCGCCGGATGATGCGACAGCCAGATAAACCTTGGCTCCGGCGGCAGTGAAACCCTCGGCGACCAACCAGTGCGCCAAGGCGTTGCGTTGCTTCTGCAAAATGGGGAGCGGTGATGCGATCAGGGCGAAGGCCGCGAAGACCAGCGCAACAACCCAGATAATTAAATGCCTCACGACGCAGCCCTCAGCCGCAAGTGCAGTTACGCGATCCTATGGGCCGAGGCCAGCGAAAAACAGATGTGCGGTTAACAGGTAGTCTCCAACGGGTACAATTGTTTGCCGCTATTTCGGTGATATATTGTTCGGTCTGATAAGAATACTTCATCCAGGAAACGGCTATCAATCAAGCCCATATATGGATAAGCCGCCTCCAAGTACTCGACTTCTGGCAAAGCCAGGAGGCTATCCCGGACGCACCCTTCGTTCAAGCAAAGTGGATTTCAGCGCCCTGGCGTTCAAAGTCGGCGAGGATCGCGGCCGGCGCGGTCTTTTCGACCACGAGGTGGCGGATCGCCTCTGGCCTGGCGACCCGGTAGGGTGCGGCTGTGGCCAGCTTGTCGTTGGTTACAGCGATGACGATGCCTGCGCTGTTCTTGGCCATGGCCCGCTTTACCTCGGCCTCAGCCGAATCGAAGGCCGTGACGCCGCGCGACGCATCGAGACCGCAGGATCCGAGAACAAACAGGTCCGCGCCAAGTTGCGCGACAGCGGCAAGCGTGTCGGCGCCGACGCAGGCGCCGAGATGGCGGTCGAACCGCCCGCCCAGCACAATCAGCTCGACCAAAGCGTGGTCTGACAGGACGGAGGCAATTTCGAGCGAATTGGTGGCGACGGTCAGTTCGAGGTCGCGCGGAATGGCCCTGGCGATCGCGGCATTGGTCGAGCCGCTGTCGATGAACAGGGTCTGTCCGGGCGAAAGCAATGCCACGGTCGCGCGGGCCAGCCGCGTCTTTTCTTCGACCGCATGGCCGGCGCGCAGGCCGACTGGTGTCGATGCGAAGGGTGCGGGCGCGACCGCACCGCCATAGACGCGGCGGCATTGCCCGGCCTTGGCGAGTTCCCTGAGGTCGCGGCGAACCGTGTCCTCCGAAACGCCGAAGCGGCTTGCCAGCTCGCCGGCCAGTACCCGTCCCTCGACGGCGAGGCGATCGCGAATGATTTGATGCCGTTCATCGGTCAGCACTACATGATCCCTCTTTTCTGTATGCACGTTCTTGCACGATTTGCATGTTTGTGCAAGATATGAGGCATACCAAGCTGGCAACCGCCGCCTCTCTGCCTTGAAAGCATCGTCATGACCTTTGGCCTCCGCCTCGCTCCGCAACACCGGGTCTATGCCGGGTTTGCGATCTATTCGTTCGCCATGGGCAACATCTTTCCGCGGCTGCCCGACATCAAGCACGCCATGGGCATAGGAGACGGCACGCTCGGGCTCAGCCTGATCGGGACGCCGATCGGCACCTTGACCGCGCTGACGCTCGCGGCGCCGATCCTGGAACGTGTCGGCTTCCGCCGTGCGCTACTCGGGCTGGTTCCGCTTTTGTCGGTTGTCTTTGCCATTGCCGTGCATGCGCCTGGGCCGCTGGCGCTGTTCCTGATGCTGTTTCCGGTCGGCCTGATGATCGGCAGCGTCGAGATCATCCTCAATGTCGAGGCCGACAGAACCGAATTCCTGCTCAAGCGCCGGATCATGAACCGGGCGCATTCGTTCTGGAGCATCGGCTTTTTCGGCGCCGGCCTGTTCGGCGCCGCACTTGCGCATCTCGGCATATCGCCGCAACTGCACCTGGCCATCGTCGTACCGATGGTGGCGATGGGAATAGCGCTGTTTCTCGGCGGTTACGAATCGGCGCCAAGCCGCTTCGCCGGCAATGACGAGACGGCGCCAAGGCTGGTGCGGCCGACGCTGCCGATCCTCGTCCTCGTCGCGGTGACGCTGTCGGCGATGCTGATGGAAGGCGCCAGCATCGACTGGTCGGCGATCTACATGCGCACCGTGTTCGATGCGGGCCCGTTCGTCGCCGGCTTCACGGTGGCGCTGTTTGCATTCTCGCAAGCGAGCACGCGCTTCTTCGCCGACTCCTTTGTCGAACGCCATTCACCGAGCGGCGTGGCGCGGGTGCTGCTGGCGACGATGGCGGTCGGCGTGCTGCTGGTCTTCTTCTCGCCTGCCCCGCTCGTATCGATGCTGGGCTTTGCCCTGTTGGGCATCGGCAGCAGTGCGATTTTTCCACTGGCGATCTCGGCGACCGCTCAGCGGACGGACCGCTCCGCGGCAATCAATGTCGCGGCGCTGTCGCAGATCTCGTTCGTCGCCTTCCTGCTCGGCCCGCCGCTGCTCGGCTTCGTCTCCGACCATTGGGGCATCCGTTCGGCCTTCGGCATCGGCATCCCGTTTATCGTGCTCAGCCTGCTGACCGCCGGCTCGCTTGGCCGAAGGACGGCCAGCCCTGTCGCGCCGGCGGCGGGCGAAGCGTTGGCGAGGCTCACGAAGCTTGAACGGCCGTCGATCAACGTCCTGAAGCGGGTGGCTGGACAGGCAAGAGAGACCTGAAGGTCACACACCTGTTGGCGGCGGGATATGAAGCTGGCAATGGCCGCATCGATGGTTCAGAACTGCGGAGCCACCTAAGCATCGGTTCCATATGTCCTCCATCCGCCCGCTGATCCCGCTCCTCATCGCCGCCGGCATCCTGCTTGGCGGCAACGGGCTGCAGGGCACGCTGATCGCGCTGCGCGGCGCGCAGGAGGGATTTTCCGCCTCCGACATCGGCCTGATGGGCACGTTCTATTTCGCCGGCTTCCTGCTCGGCTGCCTCGCCGTCACTCGCATCCTGAAGGCGGTCGGCCATGTCAGGACGTTTTCGGCGCTCGCCGCCACCGCCTCGGCCGGCACGCTGCTTCTGGTGCTGGTAATCGACCCGGTGATGTGGTGCGCGGTGCGCTTTGCCGGCGGCTTCTGCTTTGCCGGCCTGTTCACCGTCATGGAAGCCTGGCTGAATTCCGGCGTCGAAAACAAGGATCGCGCGCGGGTGCTCGCCATCTACCGCATGGTCGATATCGGCTCGGTAACCGGCGCGCAGTTCCTGATCCCGATCTTCGGCCCCGGCGGCTTTGCCATCTTCGCCATCATGTCGATGATGATCACGCTGTCGCTGGTGCCGGTGTCGCTTGGCGACCGCTCCAATCCGACGCCACCTGAAGACGTCAAACTCGACCTTGCCCGCGTCTGGCGAATCTCGCCGCTCGGCTGCTTCGGCTGCATCTGCGTCGGCGTCACCAACAGCGCCTTCCGCACGCTGTCGCCGGTTTATGCCGAGCAGATCGGCATGTCGGTGGCCGATGTCGTCACCTTCGTCAGCGTCGGCATTTTCGGCGGCGCCCTCATCCAGTATCCGCTGGGCTATCTCTCAGACCGCTGGGACCGGCGCGCGGTGCTTCTGGCCACGACGTGCGGCGCCCTACTGGCGGCGCTGGCGCTAGCCTTCATCGCCGGCGCCAACCCTACCCTCAACCTGATCATCGTCTTCATCTTCGGCTGCTTCGCCATGCCGCTCTATTCGCTGTCGGCGGCGCATTCCAACGATCGCGCCGACAAGGGCGAGTTCGTGCTGATCAATGCCGCTTTGATGCTGTTCTATTCCTTTGGCGCCATCGGCGGCCCCTTCGCGGCGTCGACGGTGATGCAATATTTCGGACCGGGCGCCCTGTTTGTATTCACTGGCGCAGTCTATGCGGTTCTCATCGCCGTCATTCTCTACCGCATGCAGGTGCGTGGCAGCGTGCCGGCGGGCAAGCGCAGCCGCTTCACGGCGCTGCTGCGCACATCGACTGTGTTCGCGCGGCTGGCGCGCAGGAATGGCGATTCCGACGGATCGACGGATACTTGACCGAAGGGCGGCTTGACGAAAGCGCCCACGGCTGAAATTGAAAGAGAACCTTACCCGTTACTAAAAAGCGATTTGATGCACGTCATCACCACCCAAAATGAGCTCGAGTCCGTTCTCGCCGCTTTCGAAAAGTCGGATTTCGTCACCGTCGACACCGAATTCATCCGCGAAACGACGTTCTGGCCGATTCTATGCCTGATCCAGATGGCGGCGCCCGGCGTCACCGCGCTGATCGATCCGTTGGCGCCCGATATCAACCTCACCCCGTTCTTCCGGCTGATGGCCAATGAAGCGGTGGTCAAGGTCTTCCACGCCGCGCGCCAGGACATCGAAATCATCGTCCATCTCGGCGATCTGGTGCCGCATCCTGTGTTCGACACCCAGGTCGCGGCCATGGTCTGCGGCTTCGGCGACAGCGTTTCCTACGACCAGCTGGTGCAGCGCATCACCGGCGCCCGGCTCGACAAATCCTCGCGCTTCACCGACTGGCGCCACCGGCCGCTGTCCGACAAGCAGCTCGACTATGCGTTGGCCGACGTCACCCATCTGATCGACGTCTACAAGCACCTCAGCGCTGAACTGGAGCGGGAAAACCGCGCCCATTGGCTGAACGAGGAAATGGAGGTGCTGACCTCGCGCGAGACCTACGATCCGCATCCCGAAGACGCCTGGAAGCGGCTGAAGATGCGGCTGCGCAAGCCGCAGGAGCTGGCGATCGTGCAGACAGTGGCGGCATGGCGCGAGCGCGAGGCGCGCGAGCGCGACGTGCCGCGCGGCCGGGTGCTCAAGGACGACGCCATATACGAGGTCGCCCAGCAGGCGCCGCGCGATGCGGCCGCGTTGGGCAAGCTGCGCACGACGCCGAAAGGCTGGGAACGTTCATCGACGGCAACCGCATTGCTCGGCGCGGTCAACACCGCACTCGCCTTGCCCCGGGAAGAGATGCCGAAGCTGCCCAAGAGCTTTCAGCCGCCCGAGGGCTCCAATGCCGCTGCCGAACTGTTGAAAGTGCTGTTGCGTATCGTCGCCGAGAAGGAAGGCGTCGCCTCGAAAGTGCTGGCGTCCAGCGACGACATCGACCGCATCGCCGCCGAAGGCGAAGCCGCCGACGTGCCGGCGCTGCAGGGCTGGCGGCGCGCCGTGTTCGGCGAAGCCGCGCTGAAGCTGGTGCGTGGCGAAATCGGCATCAAGTTCGACAAGCGCAAGATTGCGGTGTTCGATCTGTAGAGATTTGCTGGCCTGCTCAAACCAGGCCGAGCAGGTGCAGCGCGAACCAGATCCATGCCAGCAAGATAACGATCGCGCCCAGGTAGAAGGCGCGGCTGCGAAACCGCAGATTGTTGCTGGTCAGGTGGACCCGGGCGTGGGCATAGCGGGAAATCACGAAAATCCACATCAAGGCCAAGGTCAGATAATTGACGCCATTGGTCGCGTGCAGCGCCAGGCACAGCACGTAGAAAAGCACCGGCAGTTCGAACTGGTTGATGAGATTGTTGGCGACCGTGACGCTGGACGCAGGTTCGGTCGTGCGCATCTTGTATTGACCAACCTTGGCCTCGCCTGACTTGACCGCACCGTAGCGGCGCCGGCCCATCACGACATAGACGATATAGACCAGCAACACCTGCGCCAGCATCGGCCAGAAGATTGCGGTCTGGCTCATGGCGTTGCCCCTGCCTTGTTGTTCATGCCTGTGGACGCCGCTGGCTGGCAACGATGAAGGCCGCGATGACGGCGACAGGTATGGCCAGAAGCGCGAATTTGGTGACGATCAGCGACGAGGCGAAGGACAGCGAATCCGGATTGGCCGACAGCGCATCGGACAAAAGCCGCGCCAGCGCAATGTTCTGGGCATAGTCGGCGCAGGTGTAGGGCAGCACTACGACCAGCGCCAACAGCGACTGAACCTGTACCGGCAGGGCGCGAAAGGGTTTCAGCCGCCGCCCGGTTGCCAGGATCAGGCTGACCATGGTCAATGACAGCAGCGCCGGGAAGAGAAGGTCGAAAGTCAAATAGTGCCAGACCAGGATGATCTCGCTGCCGCGTCGGCCGAGTGCCGTCAGCCAGGCCATGCCCTCGTCGGGCGTGAACCCGCCAAGGCGCACGTCGAGCGACGGCAGGCCGCCGCTCAGCCGGCGGAAATAGAAGAATTCCAGCAGCGTCATGATGATGAAAACCGCCGCGGCGGCAAAGCACAGCGCGCCGGCATGGCGCGCCAGCCGCAGCACGATCGTCGCCTGGTGGCGCCAGAGCATGTACCGCTCTGGCTGCCGGTCAGGCTCCGCCAGGATAGTTCGGGCTTTCGCGGGTAATCGTGACGTCATGGGCGTGGCTTTCACGAAGTCCGGCGTTGGATATGCGCACAAAGGTGGCGCGTTCGCGAAAATCGGCAAGGTCGCGGCCACCGACATAACCCATAGCGGCTTTTAGCCCGCCCGCAAGCTGGTGCAGCACGCCAGACACAGGTCCCTTGTAGGGCACCTGCCCTTCAATGCCTTCCGGGACCAGTTTCAGCGTGTCGCGAACCTCGGCCTGGAAGTAGCGGTCGGCCGAGCCGCGCGCCATGGCGCCGACAGAGCCCATGCCGCGATAGGCCTTGAAGGAGCGGCCCTGATGCAGATAGACCTCGCCCGGGCTTTCGTCGGTGCCGGCCAGCAGCGAACCGATCATGGCCGCACTGGCGCCGGCGGCAAGCGCCTTGGCCAGATCGCCCGAATATTTGATGCCGCCGTCGGCGATGACCGACACGCCTGATCTATGCGCCGTCTCCACCGCCGACATGATCGCCGAAAGCTGCGGCACGCCGACACCGGCGACGATGCGGGTGGTGCAGATCGAGCCCGGGCCGATGCCGACCTTGACGGCATCGGCGCCGGCGTCGATCAGCGCCTGCGTGCCTTCGGCGGTGGCGACGTTGCCGGCCAGGATGCGCACGGAATTGGAAAGCTTCTTGGCCCGCGTCACCGCATCGAGCACGCGCTGCGAATGGCCATGCGCGGTGTCGATGACCAGGAGGTCGACACCGGCGTCGATCAACCGCTCGGCGCGCTCGAAGCCGTCATCGCCGACGCTGGTGGCGGCCGCCGCCCGCAGGCGCCCCTGCGCATCCTTGGTGGCGTGCGGGTTGAGCTGCGACTTCTCGATGTCCTTGACGGTGATCAGGCCGACGCAATTGCCGGACTTGTCCACGACGACGAGCTTTTCGATGCGGTGCTGGTGCAGCAGCCGCTTGGCCTCGTCCTGGTCGACATTCTCCTTGACCGTGATCAGGTTCTCACGGGTCATCAATTCGTAGACTTTTTGCCCCGGATCGGAGGCGAAGCGCACGTCGCGGTTGGTCAGGATGCCGACCAGGCGGCCGATCTTCTGGCCGCCGCTGCCGCCATTCTCGACCACCGGAATGCCCGAGATGGAATAGGTGCGCATCAGCGCCAGCGCGTCCGCGAGCGTGGCGTCGGGGCCGATGGTGACCGGATTGATGACCATGCCCGATTCGAACTTCTTGACCTGACGCACCTGCTCGGCCTGTTCGGCCGGCGAGAAATTGCGGTGGATGACGCCGATGCCGCCGGCCTGCGCCATGGCGATGGCGAGCCGCGCCTCGGTGACGGTGTCCATGGCGGCCGACAGGATCGGCACGTTGAGGTCGATGTCGGTGGCGATGCGGGTGCGGATGTCGGTCTCACCGGGCATGACCTCGGAATGACCGGGCTGCAACAGCACGTCGTCAAAGGTCAGCGCCAGCGCGCCGGTGGACGTTTCGATGATTTTTGCCATGGCCAGTCCTCGGATACGAAAAGCGCTGGGAGAATACAAAAAAGCGCTGGACCGAAATGGACAGCGCCGACTCGTTTCTTCCCTTTCAGGATTGGCGCTGGCTGGTAACACGTCGCGGCGCCGATGAAAAGCCGGTCGTGGCCTATTCGGCGGACTTGCCCAACAGGGCATCGAGCAAGACATGGCGCGGTGACGCGAAAGGATTGACGACCGTTACGCCGCCCCAGGTGAAGCCGTCCTGCAGATCTTCCGACAGCAGCAGCCGGCAACCGGTTTGCGAGGCAACAGACAGGATGGTCGCATCCCAGATGCCGAAATGGTGATCGGTCGCAAGATCAGCCGCGACCGTCATCACCTCCGGCGTCGTGCCGACAACCGGAAACGCGTCGCGCCAGCTCAACAGGGCGTCGCGCGCTTGTGCACGTGATCGTCCGGCCTTGCGTGTGAGAACGGTGAACAATTCGCCGAGCACTTGGACTGGAATGACGGCTGCCTCTTGCGCAATGTCGTGCAGCAGGCCGAAAACGATGTCGCGCTTCTCGGCTCCGTTGATCCCCTCGGCATAAACAAGGATGTTGGTATCGAGCGCGACCTTCACCGCTCGTCCTCGTAAAGCTCGTCGCGGCTCCAGCGCCCGGCTTCTACAACAGGCTGGCGTTCGAGGCGCGACAGCAGCGCTGTGCGCGAACGAGACGCCGCAGGGTCGGGCTGCCCTGCAGGCACGATCCGCGCCACGGGACGCCCATGGCTGGTCACGACATAGCTCTGTCCTTCGCGGACACCGCGCAGGAGGAGCGAGAATTTGCGGTTGGCGTCGGCTGCGGAAACGGCTTCTTCCATGGCATTGTCCATATAGTAGTTATATTCACTACAGCATAGTGAACCCGGTCAATTTTCGCAAGTTCATTCAATGTGGCGAAACGCAGCGACGCCTCTTGTCCGCCCACGGTCGCACAAAAGTGACAGCAAATTAATGCGACATCGCGCCTGAGGCGTGATAACCGCCCGTTTGTATCGGCTTGCCCGCCTTTTCATTGTTTGGATTGGCCGGCAGGCACATTTAGACCAGTTCGGACGCGTTCGTTGAACCGCATCATTCCGCTCATTCTGGCGGTCGCCTTGTTCATGGAAAACATGGATTCGACCGTCATCGCGACATCGCTGCCGGCGATTGCCGTCGACATCCACACCAGCCCGATCGCGCTCAAGCTGGCGCTGACCGCCTATCTGGTGGCGCTGGCGATCTTCATTCCGATCAGCGGCTGGATGGCCGACCGGTTCGGCGCCAAGACCATTTTTCGCGCCGCGATCGGCGTGTTCATCGTCGGCTCGGTCTGCTGCGCCATCTCCAATTCACTGCCGGCCTTCGTCGTCTCGCGCTTCCTGCAAGGCATAGGCGGCGCCATGATGACGCCGGTCGGCCGCCTGGTGCTGGTGCGCGCGACGCCGAAGAGCGAGCTGGTTGCCGCCATGTCGTGGCTGACGGTGCCGGCGCTGGTCGGCCCGCTTGTGGGACCACCGATCGGCGGCTTCATCACCACCTATTTCACCTGGCACTGGATCTTTCTGATCAACGTGCCGATCGGCCTGATCGGCATCTGGCTGGCGACGCGCTTCCTGCCGCAAACCGACTCGATGGAGACGCCGCCGCTCGATTTCGTCGGTTTCGTGCTGAGCGGGCTGGCGGCCTCCGGCGTCGTCTTCGGCCTGTCGGTGGTCAGCCTGCCCTATCTGCCGCCGGCGACCGGCCTCATCACCGTGGCGGTCGGGCTGATTTCCGGCGTGCTCTATCTGCTGCATGCGCGGCGCGCCAAGAATCCCCTACTGGCGCTGGAACTGTTCCGCAACCAGGTGTTCCGCTCCTCGGTGCTCGGCGGCTCGCTGTTTCGCATCGGCATCGGCGCGGTGCCGTTCCTGTTGCCCCTGATGTTCCAGATCGGCTTCGGGCTGACGCCGTTCCAGTCGGGCATGATCACCTTCGTCTCGGCCATCGGCGCCATTGGCATGAAGTTCGTCACCGCGCTGATCTTCCGGCTCGCCGGCTTCCGCCGGGTGCTGATCTGGGGCTCGCTGATCGCCGCCACATCGATCGCCATCTACGGCCTGTTCACGCCGGAGACGCCTTACGCGCTGATGCTGGCGATATTGCTGGTCGGCGGGTTTATCCGCTCGATGTTCTTCACCGGCGTCAATGCGCTCTCCTATGCCGAAGTGTCGGCTGAAGACACCAGCAAGGCAACGCCGATCACGGCGGTGTTCCAGCAACTGTCGATCGCACTCGGCGTGGCGCTGGCCGGCGGCATCCTGGAAGTCTCGACCTCGATCCATGGCGGCCCGCTGATGCTCGGCGATTTCCACATTGCCTTCTTCATCGTGGCGGCAGTGTCAGCGGCGGCGTCGGTGTCGTTCACGCGGCTGGCGCCGGATGCCGGCAACGCCGTGTCGGGTCATGGCCGGATGACGACGCCGAAGACACTGGAGCCGGTGAGCACGGCTGGGAAGTAAGGGGCGGCGCGACGAAAATCGTCGACGTCGGCGATCCTTCACACCCCCCTCTGGCCTGCCGGCCATCTCCCCCGCAAGGGGGGAGATCGGATATCACGCGGCTTTCGCCAATCTTGCAACTTTGAAGGAATGGCGAGGCGGTCGCAGCTGCCAATCTCCCCCCTTGCGGGCGAGATGTCCGGCAGGACAGAGGGACGGAACGCTACGAAGCGCCTTTCACGCCGTGCCGTCTCTGCCCTTAAAATCCTTCGCCAGCAAATACAGTTCCACCGACTCATCCCGCGACGCCGGCGGCTTCACGTGGTGCACCGAGCGGAAGTTCTTCTTGAGCATCGACAGCAGCTCGTTTTCGGCGCCGCCTTGAAACGTCTTGGCCAAAAAGTGCCCGCCCGGCTTCAGCACCGACAGCGCGAAATCGGCGGCCACCTCGCACAGATGCATGGTGCGGATGTGGTCGGTTCGCTTGTGGCCGGTGGTCGGCGCGGCCATGTCGGACAACACGATATCGGGGTCGCCGCCCAACGCCTCGGCGAGCTTTTGCGGCGCTTCCGGGTCGAGGAAATCCATCAGCAGCACCGGCGCACCCGGCACCGCATCCATTTCGAGATAGTCGATGCCGATGACATGTGGATTATCAGCCGTCGATTTCGTCCTCGCGGCCGCCACCTGGCACCAGCCGCCGGGGGCCGCACCGAGATCGATGACCTTCATGCCGGGTTTCAGCAGATGATGCTTGTCATCGATCTCGATCAGCTTGTAGGCCGCGCGCGAGCGATAGCCGTCGGCCTTGGAGCGCTGGACATAGGGATCATTGATGTGGCGCTGCAGCCAGCGGCGCGACGATTCCTTCAGGCCGCTCTTCTTCTTGATCCGCGTCTTGAGGACACGAATGCTGGCGGAGCCCGGCCTTTCCGGCTTCTTGGTCATGACGTTATTTCTTGTTTGAGTTTTTGCGCTGGCCGAGTTGCCGCCGTTTTTCGGCGGCTTCGCGTTTCGCGAAGGGCTTCCCCCACTCCGTCGCCGCTTCGCGGCGCCACCTCTCCCCCCTCCGGAGGGAGAGGAAAGGCGCCGGTCTGCATAAGTTCGCGCCCTTCCTCTACCCCGTCGACCGGGGGAGAGGTGTCGAGCGAAGCTAGACGGAGTGGGGGTCGACCGTTCACCAAAGCAATGCGGATCATGCTCGGCCTCGCCCACTGTTGCGCCAGACGCCGTCATCGGCCATCAGCTCGCTCAAAATGCCTTCGCGTAAGCCCCGGTCGGCGACGCGCAGCCGCTCCGACGGCCACACCGCACGGATGGCTTCCAGGATAGCACAGCCGGCCAGCACTAGGTCGGCGCGGTCCGTACCGATGCACGGGTTGGCGCAGCGCTGCTGGAAATCCCAGCCGACCAGTTTTTCGACCATGCGGTCGACGCTGTCGCGGTCCATCCACAGCCCGTCGACGCGGCGCCGGTCGTAGCGTTCGAGGTCGAGATGGACGCCGGCCAGCGTCGTCACCGTGCCGGATGTGCCCAGCAGATGGAATTTCGGGCTGGCCAGCACATGGCTCAGCCGATCGCGGCCGTCGAACGACTTCAGCCGCACCGCGACATCCTCGACCATGGCGGCAAAGATTTCGCGCGTCACCGTGCGGCCGCCAAAGCGTTCGGCCAACGAGACAACGCCGACCGGCAGCGAGGTCCACGACACGATGTGGTTGGCAAGCCGCGGCGAACGCTGGCCGGTGAGGTCGATCAGCGCGATTTCGGACGAGCCGCCGCCAATGTCGAACAGCACCACGCCTTGCGTGTCGCGCTCGACCAGCGAGCCGCAGCCGGAGACAGCAAGCCGCGCTTCGGTCTGGCGGTCGATGATCTCGAGTTTCAAGCCGGCCTCGTGCTCGACGCGCTGCAGGAATTCGACGCCATTGTCGGCGGTGCGGCAGGCCTCGGTGGCGATCAGCCGGGCTTTTCGGATCTTGCGGTTGCGCAATTTGTCGCCGCAGATTTTCAGCGCCTCGACGGCGCGGTCCATCGCCGCCTGGCTCAGATGCCCATTGGCGGTCAGCCCCTCGCCCAGCCTGACGATGCGTGAGAAGGCGTCGATGACGCGGAACTGGCCATGGCGGTGGGGCACCGCGACCAAAAGCCGGCAATTGTTGGTGCCGAGATCGAGCGCGGCAAACACCGGCAGCTCCTGCATCGGCGGCCGATGCGCGGGCTGTTCCGGTCGGGATTGTGGCGCCGAGGGCAAAGGCACCGGCGCTGGAGCGGCCGGGCCGACGGAGGCCGGCGCACCAACCGCCGCGGCCGTTGCGAGAGGGCTGTCGTCGCGCGCAAAAACCTTGCGCCCACGCCGGCGCTTGCGCCGCTTTCTCGCCTTGCCGCGCTGATGCTGGGCGTCGCCGGCCTGTCCGTTGCCGGACTGGGGCCCCGCCTGGCGGGGCCGCCCGGCGGATGGGCTTGGCCCGCCTGATGGCGGCGAAGCCCTGGACACGCCCACTTCCGGCGCGCCAGCGCCGGTGTCGTGGTCTTCCACTTCAGTTCCTTCCGGCGCCGCGCGAACCGGAAAACCGGACGCAGCAGGCGCTTCAATCTTTTAAGTTGCCGCCAGAGTAGCAGCGCCGGACCGGATCACCAAGAGCAAGGGCTCAATTTTTGCCGGCTGCGTCCTGCCAGGTCCCCGCTGCTTTGCAGCGTCCCGGCGTTCGCTAGCCTTTCTTCGTGCCACTGGCACGATGAATTCGCCGTTGGCGAACCGGCTGCTCACCCTTGCCGGTTGAATAGCCGGCTTCGATGAGGCATTTCTGAAATGAGGGGGAATATTGGTGAATCGCGGACGTTTTCACGCCCGCCTGGGCGATGGGCAGCAACACATGACGATAACTCCATGAATTGGGGGGCCACGAATTGGAAGCGCTATCTGTGGCCGGTCATCGGTGTCGCGGCGGTCATGGGGTCGCTGTTGTTGCTGTGGCATGAACTGCGCGGCATCTCGATCGACGATGTCTGGGACGGCATATCATCCATCCCGACGCGCGGCTGGGTGCTGGCGGCGCTGAGCTCGGTGGTCGCCTACGCCTCGCTTGCCGGCTACGACCACATTGCCCTTCTACATATCGGCAAGAAGGTGTCGTGGCTGTTCGTCACCTTCTGCTCCTTCACCACCTATGCGCTGTCGCACAATATCGGCGGCTCGGTGTTTTCGGGCGCCGTGATCCGCTACCGCGCCTACGGCACCAGGGGGCTGACCGGCCAGGATGTCGGCATTCTGGTGGCGATCTGCTGGATCACCTTCGTGCTCTCCAGCATTCTGGTCGGCGGCCTGGTGCTGGTGTTCGAGCCTGCGATCATCGACCGCTTTTCCGGAGCGCCGCACCACGGGCTGGCGATCGCCGCCGGCATCGCTTTGCTGATCCTGGTCGGCGCCTACATCTTCGGCAGCTGGCTGCATCTGAAGCCGCTGAAAATCGCCGGCTTCCAGTTGCACTACCCGGCGCTGCCGATCGTGGCGCGGCAATTGCTGATCGGCCCGATCGAGCTGCTGGCGGCGGCGGCGATCATCTTCTTTGCCCTGCCCGTTGCCGGCAACCCCGGCTATTTCGTCATCCTCGGCGTGTTCCTGGTCTCGTTCTCGGTGGCGCAGATCTCGCATGCGCCGGGCGGGCTCGGCGTGTTCGAGGTCGTGTTCCTCGCCGGCCTGTCTGATATGGACCCGGTCGGCGTGCTGGCGGCACTTCTGGTGTTCCGGCTGTTCTACCTGATCATCCCGCTGCTGATCGCGCTCGGCGTGGTGCTGTTCTTCGAGCATTCGCAATACAGCCGGACGGAGAGCTGAGGATGATTGGGTGCGGCGCGCCACCCGGGCGTAATTGCCCCTATGAAACGCTGTGATTGAAACGCAGCTTAGGCTTGACTATTTTCCGGCGGCGGCTACAAGGCACGCGCGGCTGCTTCGGCGGCCCACCAGCGCGACAGCGCCTGCTGGGGAATAGGTTAACGGTAGACCCACGGACTCTGACTCCGTTAGTCCTGGTTCGAATCCAGGTTCCCCAGCCAATGCACGTCATGCCCACTGACAGCCCGTACATCCTCGAACGCATCCGCCAGGGATGCGTGGAGTTGTCCGACGACGAGTTCGCCATCGACAGGCTGGCAAAATATGTCGGCAACGGCAGGATCCGCTGGCATGTCGAATTGCGCGGGCACCGCATTGAGCTGACGACCGGCCAGATCAAGAAGCAGCCGACCTTTCGCAGGAAAATCCTCGAACAGGCTGGCGTGCTGCCGCCGCGGCGTACCGGGGCCGACTACCGGCGATGGGCTCTCGATCTGAGGCGGAATGCCATCGAGCTTCCCTGGCGGGACAGGCCCGTCGATGCCGGTTTTGCCATCGACAGGCTGACCAGCCACGGCGATGGGCGCTGGACGGTGGAATACCAGGGCAAGGCGATAAAATTCACGACGACCAAACTGCGCCGGCAACTCAGTTTCCGCAAACGCATGCTGGCCAAGGCCAAGGTGCTGCCGCCCGAATTGGCGCCGGCTGCCTATCGCAAGTGGATGGACTGGCTTATTCAAAACGCGACTGAGGAAGTGCCGCAGACCGGCGAAACCTCGATCACAGAGAAAAGCTGGCTTGACGACCTGCCGGAGCTGGCCGGCTGGGAAGATGAAGCGCCACCCGAGAATTGATTGGGTTCCAACGATGTCATGCGCCGCTGGCGTGCGATCCGGTCGACGCTGTTGGGCACTTCACGTAAAGAAGCTAAGATCGGTCCCGGCAGGGAGGACTTTTGCAATGGCCGAACCAGAGGACAGAGATATCAGGGAATCGCGCCGCATCCTCCGGGACATCAAGCAACAGAACGGCCCGGCAGGCTTTAGTCGTCTCCCTTACGAGGACCGGTTGCTTAGCCTGAGCGAGAAATATCCTGATCAGATCGTACGGTATTGGCCGGTTGGCCTTATCGTTGTCTTTGGACTCCTCGCCCTGTTGATCTATTTCGCCTAGCGCGGTGGGCATTGCCCTCGGTGCGCTTTGACGAGGTTCCTCGGCATCCCAACGCGGATTTATCCGCAATTTAACTAATGTAGACAATCCTCACGGAGAACGTTCTCCCGGCTGGTGAGCAGCGTGGAATGGACTAACCTTGTGGATGAGGATGAGCTTCCGGCACCCAGCCGATCAGGCCGCTGGCGCGCAATAGGTTTGGCGACACGCCAGATCGCCCCGCTGGTCATTTTGGTGGGATACGCCATCATGGCCGGCTATTTCACCTATGTGACTTCGCACAACAAAGCCGCCCGCGGACGTGGCGGCCCTGGCCGTGTCGATCATAAAATCGGGCGATGCTTCTCCGGAACTGCGCGATTGGGCAACGGACGTTCTGGGAATACAGACCGATATCCAAATGCCGGCCAAAACCGCCCAGCGGTAACCCTCCCGCAAGGCCTGATATTTCCCCGGCAGGAACTTGGTCGCCGCCGAAGTCAGCGGCCGGCGCCGCTCATCAAGAGATTGCCTGAGGAGGCGCCGGCCAGGCGGGCATTGGGGTACCCGCCGACGCTACATTAGCATTCACGCATAGATTTGGTATGGCGCGAACGCGGAAGGCCGGCTGCCTTCACAGCAGCATTACCGCAATTTTTCCCAAGACCAGGAACCCGCAACGAACGCCCAGCGTTTCGGCGCGGCTTGCCTGGAGACAATCATGGCGACGTTTCTTTCCGCTCTCGCATCCGAAGGTCCGCCAGCCGACTGGGCTAAAGACATGGACCTGTATGGATGGTTGATCGGCAGTTGGGACATGGAGACGCTCCACCACCGCAACGACGGCACAATTCAGAAATGGGATGGCGAGTGTCACTTTGGTTGGGTGCTCGAAGGCCGCGCCATTCAGGACATCTGGATCAGGCCCAGGCGCCCTGCCCCGTCCACCATGTATGGCACGACCTTGCGCGTCTTCGATCCCGGGATGGGTGGCTGGCACGTCATCTGGAGCGATCCGCTCAACCAGGATTACTCGCGCCAGATCGGGCGGGCCGAAGGCAAGGACATCGTCCAGATGGGCGCCGACTCGCGCGGCCTGCAGGCGCGGTGGCGGTTCACCGAGATCACCGCCGCCAGCTTTCACTGGATCGGTGAGGAGAGACGAGCGGAGAGCGACCCCTGGCGCGTGACATATGAACATTTCGCGCGCCGGACGGGATCCTGAAGCACGCCTGTGCATTCAGCCCCTCGTGCCTACGGGCGAGGTACGACCATAGATTAGCGATAGCTCAATTAACACCAAACCAGTATCTCAAATCGCCGGTACAAGCGCGCCCAAGAACCTTCATATGTACCGAGCGCGAACTGAGGCTAGACAAGTGAAGATTCCAATAGCATTGTTGGCACTGGGACGGGGCTCGACCGGCAAGCGCAAACGATGCTTGTCGGTGGTTGGCAACTGCTAAACCGTACAGCCGTAATTGCCACGGCTGCGAGACCAAGGAGTCCCAAGGATGCCGAACCCAAGCCAAACCAGCGATCAATGGTGGGTTAACGACCAGACGCCGGACAACCCGTACGGCAAAAGCGAAGATTACGGAGCCTTCCTCACCTATCTTGGAGCGCTGGACCGGTCGATAACGCCGGCGGTCGCGGCGGGAACGCTGAGGATCAATGTATCCGAGCTCAATGACCATCCCGAATACAAGGCCGCCGCGATCGGCGCCCTGCAGATGTGGGCCAGTGTCACCCCGTTGAAGTTCGAAATCGTCGACAATGCACCATACAACAGCGCAACGGACTGGATGCAGGTTGTCAGCCCCGAACTGGGCGAAGAGGACGACGGCAGCGCCTATTCCAACGACCGCTATGTCAGCATCGGCCAGCGTTTCCACGACACCGAGGTCAACAAGACGGATATTGGCGGCTATGTCTTCGATTCCTTCATCCATGAATTCGGTCATGAGTTCGGCCTGAACCACCCCGGGCTCTACAATTACAGCGGCCCCGGCGGCGTACAGATCAATTATCTGAACAATGCGACCTGGACCTACGACCGTCAGCAATACAGCGTCATGTCCTATTTCGACGGGATCGATGTCGGTGAAACCAGCCGCTGGTCGGCGTCAACGCCGATGATGGCCGACATCGAGGCAGTCATCCGCCGCTTTTTCTCCACCGTCGACGAGAACGGCGTGCGCACCTATCAGCATATCGACCTCAACACGGGCGACAACGTCTACGGTTTCGGCAGTGCCGTGGACGGCTACCGGCTGACCTCCTCGGGCATGCAGCACGATATCGGTTTTGTCATCAATGACACCGGAGGAACCGACACGATCGACTTCTCCGGCTCGACGGCCGGCACGATCCTCGATCTGCGCGCCGGGCAGTTCTCCAGCGTCAACGGCCATAGCAACAATGTGTCGATCTTTGCCGGGCACAACGCCGACGGCACGGACTATTACATCGAGAACGGCATCGGCAGCAGCTATGACGACGTCCTGATTGGCAATGGCGGAGCCAATGTGCTGGATGGCCGCGGGGGCGGCGACCGCATGGCCGGCAATGGCGGCGACGACACCTACTTCGTCGATTCCCTCGACGACATCGTGCGCGAGGAAGCGAATGGCGGGAATGACACGGTCGTTCTGCTGAACCGGAACTTGAATATCCGGAAAATCGCCAACGTCGAACACATCATCTACGCCGACGAGTCGACACTCCAGCCTGGAGACGGCGGCACCGAAACCCCGCCAATCATCGGCGACAACACGATGACCAGCGTCATCTTCGGCGACAATGGCAACAATACGCTCGACGGCGGCGCCGGCGACGACACGATCTTCGGCCAAGGCGGCGATGATCTCATCATCGGCGGCCGCGACTCGCTCGCCAGCCGCGACATCAACAACACCATCGATGTCGCCGACCTTCCAGACCAGACCGAGAGCGACGACGGCAATGACACGCTCTATGGCGGCCGCGGCAACGATACGATCCTCGGCGGCCAGGGCAACGACATCCTCGACGGCGGCGACGGCGACGATACGCTGAGCGGCCAGGATGGCGTCGATATATTCAGAGGCGGCGCCGGCGTCGACACGGTCGACTTCAGCAAGGAGAGCCCCTTCCAACTGCTCGTCAACCTCGAGACGAACGTGGCCAGCGGCGGAACCGCCACGGGCGACACCTTCTACAGCATCGAGAACCTGATCGGCTCCGATGACCGCATCGACCGTTTCATCGGTACGTCGGCGGCAAATCATTTCTGGGGCCGGGGCGGCGGCGACTATTTCAATGGCGGCGGCGGCAACGACATACTGGATGGCGGCAATGACGGCGACATCCTGTACGGTGAAGCCGGCAACGACACGATCATCGGCGGCGCCGGCCAGGACTATCTGGATGGCGGCGCCGGCATTGATACGGTCGTCTACGAAGGCAGCTCCGCCGGCGTGACGATCGACCTCGCCAATGGCACGGCCAATGGCGGCGACGGCGATGGCCCGGTGCAGATCGTCGGGCGCGGCACCGTTATCCGGCACGACATCCTGGTCGGCTTCGAAAACGCCGTCGGGTCGTTCTTCGACGACCATCTCATCGGCAACGCCCAGGCCAACAAACTTTCCGGCGGCGCCGGCAACGACACGCTGACCGGCGGTGGCGGCGCCGATATATTGAATGGCGGCGCCGGCAGCGACACGGCGGACTACGCCGACGCGGCCAGCGGGCAAAACCTCAAGCTGGGTGGCGGCAAATCCGGCGGCGACACCTATATCTCGATCGAAAATCTGGCTGGCTCGGGCTTCAACGATCACCTGACCGGCGATGGTGCGGCCAATGTGCTGACCGGCCAGGGCGGCGCCGACAAGATCGACGGCGGCGGCGGCGATGACACCCTGCTCGGCGATTTCGCCTATCAGGGCGATGCTCCGCCACGCCCGGGCATGGGCACCGGCTACGCCACGCTCGGACCGGACGCGACCAACAATTCGGTCTCGACCGCCTTCGACATCTCGAACAACTTCTCGCTGACCGCCGACCCCGACATCTTCGATTCGACGACCACCCTTCACACCACCGTCAATGCCACCGGAAACGGCCTCGGCGGATATTACAGCATCAACCTGGCGGCCGGCACGATCATCACCATCGACATCGATGGCATTGCCGACCCCAATGTCCATGACAGCATCGTCAGGGTGCTGGACAGCGATGGCAATATCGTCGCCCAGAACGACGATGGCGGCAACGACCCCGGCTCCAACAACGGCCGCGATTCGAGCACCAGCTTCATCGTTCCGGAAACCGGAACCTACTATATTGTGGAGGGCGAATGGTCGGACTCCGCTCCTGGCGATGGCTGGGTGGAATCCGTGCCGGAGGGCTCGACTTACAAGCTGAACGTATCGGTCGAATTCCCGCCGGCACCAGCTCAGCCGGGCGTTGCGGGCGCCGATACGCTCAACGGCGGCGGCGGCAGCGACCTTTTGGATGGCGGGCTGGCTGCCGATACGCTGACCGGCGGCGCCGGCGACGACTATTTCCGCTTCTCGACAGAACTCGGGAACGGCAATATCGACTGGATCAAGGACTTCAAGGTCGCCGACGATACGATCCTGCTGGACAACCTCATCTTTGCCAGCGTTGGCGGCGACGGTGCCCTCGCTTTGGGCTCATTCTACAAGAGCGCAGCCGGTGTTGCTCATGATGCCGACGACCGCATCATCTACGACACCGACAGTGGAATATTGTCTTACGACGCCGATGGTTCCGGACAGGGAGCAGCCGTTCAGTTTGCACACTTGAACACAAATCTGGATCTTTCGGCTGCAGACTTCATCGTCATCTAACGCGTTGCCGGGAGGGGTGCCGTCAGGCTGCCCTCCCGCATACCCCAGCGCAGTGAAAAGGGAGAGGACGCGATGACCGACCGCCGCACGGTGTTAATGGCCGCCGGAGTTGCGGCAGTCGCCGCGGCCACCGGGGCAGCGGCAGCGCAATCGCCAGATATTCGCGCGCCAGATATTCGCGCAACAGATATTCGCGGCGCGGTCACCTTTGTGGGCGGCAAGGCTATCCCGGAAGGTCATCTCGAGATCTATCTTGAGGATCCCGCCATTCAGGACAGTGGGCGACGCCGCGCCGCCAAAACCAGCCTCAAGAGCGAGGGCGGCTCAAAGACGATAGAATTTTCCTTGCCCCTGCCCGCAAGCTCGACCGCTTCACCAACGCTGCAGGTCGTTGCGCGCCTGGAGCGTGCGGACGGCTGGCTGGTGGCGCGGGGCAGCGCGCAGTTCCAGGCCGGCTTGCCCGTCCATGTCACACTCAAGGCAGTTATCTATTGAAGGGACGAGATGCCATATCCTGATTGCGAGCCTGCATGCAGCTGACGCCATCGACGCCGCTTACGCTGGTCGGAATCCTGGCGTCCTTTCGACGTGCGTTTTCGGGCATCGTCCTGATGAGCGGGGTCGTCAACGTGCTGACCCTGACCGGCTCGTTCTTCATGTTGCAAGTCTATGACCGCGTCGTTCCGGGTCGCAGCGTGCCGACGCTGGTCGGCCTGGCGGTGCTTGCGGGAACATTGTTCGTGTTTCAGGGAGTGCTGGAGCTGATCCGCTCTCGCCTCATGGTGCGGCTGGGACAGGGGTTGGACGCAAAGCTGAGCCCGTCGGTCTATTCGGCGCTGATGCGCCTGCCGCTGCGCGCCAAGCCTTCCGGCGACGGGCTGCAACCCCTACGGGATCTCGATCAGGTCCGCTCCTTCATCGGTAGTGCCGGACCGACCGCTTTGTTCGACCTGCCATGGATGCCGCTCTATATCGGCATCTGTTTCATTTTTCATTTCTGGATCGGCGTTACCGCGCTTGCCGGCGCCGTTGTCCTGTTTGCACTGACGCTTCTGGCCGAATTCCGGACCCGCGGCCCGACAAGGATCGCCGGACAGCACGCGGCCGTTCGCAGCACGTTGGCCGAGGCGACAAGGCGCAATGCCGAAGCCATGCAGGCCATGGGTTTTGGCGGGCGTATCGCCGAGCGGTGGTCTGCCGTCAATGCCGAGTACCTGAACGCCCATGCGGCGGCCAGCGATGTCGCGGGAACGCTTGGCACGATTTCCAAGATCCTGCGGTTGATGCTGCAATCGGCAATGCTGACGATCGGCGCTTATCTGGTCATCAAGCAAGAGGCGACCGGCGGCATCATGATCGCAAGCTCGATCATGATGGGCAGGGCGCTGGCTCCGATCGAACTGGCGATAGCGCATTGGAAGGGTTTCATTTCGGCGCGGCAAAGCTGGGCACGCCTGAAGCAGCTTCTGTCCGCGCTGCCGGAAGGCGCAACCGGCGTGACCCTGCCCGCGCCTGTCAGCGCGCTGGCGGTCGAGAATGTCAGTGTCGCGCCGCCGGGCGAACGCACGCCGGTGGTGTGGGATGCAAGTTTTTCACTGGCCAGGGGAGCAGGCCTGGGGGTCATCGGCCCGAGTGCTTCCGGCAAATCATCGCTGGTGCGTACGCTTGCAGGTGTCTGGCTGCCGGCGCGCGGCGCCGTGCGGCTGGACGGCGCGACGCTTGACCAGTGGCCGGCCGACGAGCTGGGCAAACATATCGGCTATCTGCCGCAGGATGTGCAGTTGTTCGACGGCACGATTGCGCAGAACATCGCCCGCTTCGACCCGGATGCGTCGTCCGACATGGTGCTTGCGGCAGCCAAGGCCGCCGGCGTGCATGATCTCGTCGTGCATCTGGCGGACGGTTACGACACAAAGGTTGGCGAAGCCGGCGCCTCGCTGTCGGCGGGGCAACGCCAGCGTGTCGCCCTGGCCCGCTCTCTCTACGGCGATCCGTTCCTGGTCATCCTGGACGAGCCGAATTCCAATCTCGACTCGGAGGGTGAAGTGGCCTTGTCCGCCGCCATCCAGGGCATCAGGGACCGCGGCGGCATCATTATCGTCGTCGCGCACCGGTCCAGTGTGCTGGCCAATGTCGATACGGTGCTGGTGATGGCCAATGGCCATGTGCAGGCCTTCGGTCCGAAGGACGAGGTGCTGAACAAGGTCTTCCGATCGGCGGCACCGCTCAAGGTCGTTGCCGCCACGGAAAGAGGCGTTCCTGCATGAGCGAGGACAGAAGCGCTTTGCATCATCGGCAGGTCCGCCGCTATCTCGTGGCTGGCGTTGCTACCTGTCTGCTGCTTGTCGGAGGTGTTGGCGGTCTGGCGGCAGTGACCAAGATGTCGGGTGCGGTGATCGCAGCTGGCCGGCTGGTGGTCGATTCCAATGTAAAGAAGGTTCAGCATCCGACGGGCGGCGTGGTCGGCGAGATCAGGGTGCGTGAAGGCGACCGGGTCAAGGCGGGCGATATTCTCGTACGGCTGGATGAAACGACAACGCGCGCCAATCTGGCGATCGTCTCAAAAGGTCTGGATGAGTTTTATGCCCGGTTGGCGCGCCTGGAGGCGGAGCGTGACGGCAAGGACACGATCAGCTTTCCGGACGTTTTGACATCGCGGCGCGACGAAGCCGGTGTCGCCGCATCGATGGCCGGAGAACAATCGCTGTTCGATTTCCGACACCAGGCGCGGTCTGGCCAGCGATCGCAATTGCGCGAACGGATCGCGCAGTTGACGCAGGAGAGTGCCGGCCTGACCGAGCAGCTGCAGGCGAAACGCCGCGAGATCGAGCTGATCCAGATCGAGCTGGAAGGTGTGCGGTCGCTCTGGCATCGCAAGCTGATAGGAATCGACCGCATGACGTCGCTGGAACGGGACGCGGTGCGGCTCGAAGGCGAGCATGGCCAGTTGACAGCCGGAATTGCCCAGGTGAAAGGCAAGGCGTCCGAGATCGAACTGCAGATCATCCAGATCGACCAGGATCTTCGCAGCGAGGTCGCGACCGATTTACGCGATACCCAGGGAAAGATCTCCGAGTTCGTCGAACGCAAGGTAGCGGCCGAGGACCAGTTGAAGCGCATCGATCTGCGCAGCCCGCAGGATGGCGTGGTGCTGCAGTTGGCGGTGCATACGATCGGCGGGGTCATCACCCCCGGCGAACAGGTGATGCAGATCGTACCGGTGACGGACGACCTGACCGTTGAAGCGCATATCGCACCGCAGGATATCGACCAGGTGACGATGGGCCAGAATGCGATTTTGCGCCTGTCGGCGTTCAATCGGCAAACCACGCCGGAGCTGACCGGGACGCTGTCGCGGATCTCGGCCGATCTCACCATCGAAGAGCGCACCGGAGCAGCCTTCTATGTGGCGCGGGTGACGCTGCCCAAAACCGAGGTCGCCAAGCTGCGCGGGCTGGCGCTGGCGCCGGGCATGCCGGCCGAAGTGTTCTTCCCGACGGGCGACCGGACGATGCTTTCCTATCTGGTGAAGCCGATGTCGGATCAGATCCAGAAAGCTTTCCGGGAAGAGTGAAGCCGCACCTTTGAGAGCTGAAGCCTCGAGACCGGCTGGTTGCCGGTCCCCAAGGGCTAGCCCTACTCCGCCGCCTCGTAGCCGGCGATGCCCTTGATCTCGAGGAAATCCTCCAGCCCGTATTCGGCGTATTCGCGGCCGTTGCCGGATTGCTTGTAGCCGCCGAATGGCAGGCCGGCGTCCCATTGGGGATAGTTGATGTAGACGTTGCCGGTGCGCATTCGGGCGGCGACTTCGCGGGCCTTCTCGATATTCTTGGCCTGGATGTAGGACGCCAGCCCATAGACAGTGTCGTTGGCGGTGCCGATCGCCTCTTCCACGGTGTCGTAAGGCATGATCGCCAGCACCGGCCCGAAGATTTCCTCGCGCGCGATGCGCATATCTGATGTGACGTCGGCGAACACGGTGGGGCGGACATAGTAGCCGCGGTTGAGCTCGGCCGGACGCCCCGGTCCACCCGCGACCAGCGTGGCGCCTTCATCTATGCCGGCCTGGATCAGGTCCTGGATCTTGTCGAACTGGATCTGGCTGACCACCGGGCCGAGCTTGGTGCCGGCCGCATCGGCCGGGCCGACGGTCAATTTTTCGGCCGCCGTCTTGGCGTAGCCGGTCGCCTCGTCGTGGCGGTCGCGCGGCACGAACATGCGGGTCGGCGCGTTGCAGGACTGGCCTGAGTTGCTGAAGCAGCCGGCGACGCCCTTGCTGACGGCCTTTTCAAGATCGACATCGGGAAACAGGATGTTGGCCGACTTGCCGCCAAGCTCCTGATGCACGCGCTTGACCGTGTCGGCGGCCGCCTTGGCGACCAGGATGCCGGCGCGAGTCGAACCGGTGAACGACATCATGTCGACATCGGGATGGCTGGACAGCGCCTGGCCGACGCCCGGGCCGTCGCCATTGACGAGGTTGAAGACGCCCTTGGGAACGCCGGCCTCGTCGATGATTTCGGCAAAGATGATGGCGTCGAGCGGCGCGATTTCCGAGGGCTTCAGCACCATGGTGCAGCCGGCGGCGAGCGCGGGACCGACCTTGCAGGTGATCTGGTTCAGCGGCCAGTTCCACGGCGTGATCAGGCCGACGACCCCGATCGGCTCCTTGACGATCAGCGACGAGCCCTTGACGTGGCGAAATTCGAACGACTTCAGCACCTCGGCCATCTTCCGGAGATGTGCCAGGCCGATGCCGACCTGGCTGTCGAGTGCCATCTGGCGCGGCGCGCCCATCTCGCGCGATACGGCCAGCGCCAGATCGGCGCTGCGCTTCTTGTAGATCTCGATTATGCGGTTGAGGATATCCAGGCGCTCCTCGACCGAAGTAAAGCCGAATGTCTCGAAGGCGCGCTTGGCGGCGGCAACCGCCTTGTCGACATCGGCCTTTGAGCCGAGCGAAATCTGCGCGAAAGCATCTTCGTTTGACGGGTCGATGACGTCGAGTGTGCTGGGCACGACAGGATCGACCCACACGCCGTCGATATAGAACTGCAGATTGTGTGACACGGGCTTCTCCTCGGGGGATTTCTGAATTGATGGGGGGCGATCGCCAGATCGTCGTATCGGTTCAGGGATAACGATGGGGCAAGAGCGATGTCAAACGCAAGGGCGGGCGATTGAGCGGACGGCTACAGAAGCGTGTGCCCCGCCGCGACCAGAAGCCCCCTTGCCGCGGCTTCATCCTTGGCTTTGACGAGCAGATGGTCACCATCGAATGTGGATACCAGAAAAATGCCGAGTTCGTTTTCCGACAATGGTTTTATCACCGACAGCACGATGCCGGCTTCGTCGAAGGCAAAGGGACCTTGGAGTTTCAGGGCGACCCAGTCCCTGTCATGCTTCACCCCGTCCGGCACCCGATCCTGCAGGCAGACAACCGAAAGCTCGTCGTCGGTCCTGGTAATGCTGACGAAGCCCGGCCCGTCCGCCCAGCCGGGAATGCTGTCTTTTGCTTCGAGGCGCGAAACCGCATACCTCCCCGAGAGCGGCTTCAACCGGACCCTGACTACCATCCGATCCTCCCTGTTATCGGCCATCACCCCAGTTTCTTGCTCATATAGACCGTGATGCCGTTCATGAACGGCTCCTCCCGGTCGATCGTATAGCCATGCCGTTTGTACAACAACACATTGGCCATGAAGGCGCCATTGGTCAGCAGGCGCAGTTCGAAGCAGCTGGCCTCCAGCGCCTTCTGCTCCGCCCGTTCCAGCAACAGCCGGCCGATTCCCCTGCCCTGCGCCTGTGGCGCGACGCAGACATTCTCGATCCAGAGATGATCGTCGGCCGGCATGGTCTCGATCATGCCGACGATGCGGCCATTTTCGATGGCGAGATCGAACGGATGTTCGGCGACCGCCTTGTCATAGTCGGCGCGCATCGGCAGCGGCTCGCGGCCGATCAGAGGCACCCATTTGGCATAGGCGGCACGCACAATGTCCTTGATGGCGGCAGCGTCCGCCGGTTGGGCCGGCCGAAACAGGATGGAAGAATTGGACATGGCAAAGGCTCCAGACATGAAAACCCCGCCGGCACACGTCGCGGGCGGGGCTGGAACGAACGAACCGATTTAGTGTGCCGGTCTTTGTCGTCGCGCCTTGCCGCTCCGCACTGTGCAGAGGCGACGTCGCTGGGCGATGGCGAGCGAGAAAATGGACATGACGCCACGCTGGAGTGCAAGACGCAGAGCGTCAAGCTGCATAACCGAGCCAGTCATCATGTTTGCATGGCACAGGCAAGATTGAAGCATTGCCGACCGTTCGCAAAGATCGATCATTCCAATAAGAACAATTCGTTGGAAAGATCGATTCTGGAATGACATTCTCCTGAGGTACTTGCCTGGAGAATTGCATTGTCTGCCGCCGCCCAACTAGCGAACGATATTCCGATCAGCATGATTTCCGCCGTGGGCCGGAAGCGGCTCGATTCCATGTGGAATGGCGTCATCCCCGGGATCGTGCTGGTAGCGATGATCACGGCTGTGGCCTTCTCGGCCCATAATGTCTCCGGCTTCGCGCTGTTCAGCCCGATGATCCTCGCCGTCGGCGCCGGCATGATCTATTCCAACGTGCTCGGCACCCCCGCCCATGCCAAGGCCGGCATCGCCTTTTCGCAGAAGCGCCTGCTGCGCTTTGCCGTCGTGCTGCTCGGCTTCCAGCTGACGCTTGGCCAGGTCGTCTCCATCGGCGCCGGCGGCGTCGGCATCGTGGCAGCCACCCTTGGCGCCACCTTCGTCTTCACCATCACGCTTGGCCGGCTGCTCGGCGTCGACGCCAAGCTGGCGCAGCTGATTGCCGCCGGCACCTCGATCTGCGGCGCCTCGGCGATCGTCGCCACCAACATCGTCACCGATGCGCGCGACGAGGACGTCACTTATGCCGTCGCCTCGATCACGCTGTTCGGCACCGTCGCCATGCTCGGCCTTCCGCTGCTGGCGCCGGTGCTCGGCCTCGACCAGCATGCATTCGGCCTGTGGGCCGGCGCCTCGATCCACGAGGTGGCGCAGGTCATCGGCGCCGGCTTCCAGAACGGCGCCCAGTCCGGCGAGATCGCCACCGTCGCCAAGCTGACCCGCGTCGCCATGCTGGCGCCGATGGTCATCGCGCTCGGCCTGATGGCGCGCCGCAAGAGCAATGGCGATCGCCCAAGCGACCAATCCGGTGCGCGGCCGCCGATGCCGTGGTTCGTCGCCGCTTTCATCGCCGTCGTGGCGCTGAACAGCCTGGTTGCCGTGCCGGCCGAAGTGAAGTCGGCCATGGCGTTCGCCACCACCATCATGCTGACCATGGGGCTCGCCGCCATGGGTCTGCAGGCCAACATTTCGCAGCTGCGCTCGCGCGGCCTTCGCCCGCTGGCGCTCGCCTACTGCGCCTTCCTGTTCATCGGCTGCTTCAGCCTGATGCTGGTGAAGTTCGCTTAATCCTCGAACGAACTCGCCGCGACATAGATCGCGGCCAGCGCTTCGATGCCGGCCTGGTCGTCCTTGTCGAAGCGGCCGGGCGTCGGGCTGTCGAGGTCGATCAGGCCGAAGACGCCCTGATTGTCCCTGAGCAGCACGACCAGTTCGGAGCGCGAGGCGGCGTCGCAGGCGATGTGGCCGGCAAATTCATGCACATCCTTGACCAGCATCGACATTTCGAGATCGATCGCGGTGCCGCACACGCCCTTGCCGACGGCGATGCGCACGCAGGCCGGCTTGCCCTGGAACGGTCCGAGCACCAGTTCCTCGTCGGAGGCCAGGAAATAGAAGCCGGCCCAGTTGAGATCGGGCACCATCTGGAAGATCAGCGCCGATGTGTTGGCGGCGTTGGCGACGGAGTCGCTCTCGCCTTCCAGCAGCGCCTTCAACTGGGTGGCCAGTTCGCGGTAGAAGGCTGGCTTGTTGGTGCTGTCGATGGTCTGGGCCGCAAACATGGCGTCGTCTCCATTGCCGGCGGGCCAAAAAGCCCGCTACATTTCCTGTCTGCCACCAATGATGCTCCCGGGAAATACACAATTGTGAATACCGACCGTGCCAGCCAAACACACGACCGGGCGCAACCCGCAGCAAGCGAAGGTCCCCTCACCTTCGCCGTGCTGGTCTTTCCCGGCTTTCCGATGATGGCGTTCAGTTCGGTGATCGAGCCGCTGCGCGCCGCCAATGTGCTGGCCAAACGCGATTGTTACCGCTGGGTGATCGTCGGCGCCGACCAGGGAACGGTCGAGGCGTCCAACGGGGTTGTCATACAACCGGGATTCTCAGCCTCCAGCGCACCGAAGGTCGACCGCATCGTCGTCTGCTCCGGCGGCAATGCGGACTTGCTTGTCGCGGACGATGCGGTTGCCTGGATCCGCAGGAGCCTGCGCGCCGGCGCCCATATCGGCGCGGTGGCCGACGCCGCCTTCTTCCTCGCCAGGGCCGGCCTGCTCGACGGCCATGCCTGCACCTTGCACTGGACCAGCCAGGCCGCCTTCACCGAGGCGTTCCCGGATATCGAGCTTCGGCGCGATCTCTACGTCATCGACCGCAAGCGCTTCACCTCGGCCGGTGGCGTCGGCAGCCTCGACATGATGCTGGAGATCATCACCAACGATTATGGCGGCGAGCTCGCGGCGGGCGTTGCCGAATGGTTCGTGCACAGCCCCTTGCGTTCGAGCGTCGACCGCAAGCTGATGCCGCTCAGGCTGCGCACCGGCGTCCAGAACGAACTGGTGCTGTCGGCCATCGCCATCATGGAGGATGCGGTGGAAGAGCGGCTCGGCATGACGGAGCTGGCGGCAAGGCTCGGTGTCTCCTCCGACAAGTTGGAGCGCAATTTCCGCGCCCAGCTCAGCATTTCGCCCAATGCATATTACCGGCGGCTCCGGCTGCGGCGCGCCGCCGACCTGTTGGCCCATTCGACGCTGATGGTGCGAGACGTGGCGCTGGCCTGCGGCTTCGCGTCCATGTCAAGTTTTGCCCGAGCGTTTCGCGAGGAGCATGGGCACGCGCCGAAGGCGATGCGGCGGCATTAGAGGGCGCTGCGCGCTAACGCGGTGAGATGCTGGCGGGACAGCGCCCCCCTCTGTCCTGCCGGACATCTCCCCCACACGGGGGGAGATCAGATGTCGCCTCGGCTTTCGCCAATCACCAACGTTGCAGGGCGAGCGGGACGCGAAAGCTGCTAATCTCCCTCCTTGTGGGGAGATGTCCGGCAGGACAGAGGGGGGGCGCGAAGGATCGCAACATTGCCCTTTGTATCCATGCCCTTCTTGCGGCATTTCGCACGACATCTGCGGATTCTCGCACAGACATTTTTCGGCGCATGGCTATGGTCTAGCCCTTCAGGAGGCGCACCCAATGAGCATCGTCGTTTTCGATCCCGACAGCACCGAAGACGTGGATTTCAAGGACCGCATGCGCCACCCGGTCGCGGCTGACTCCGCCGGCGGCATGTGGCTGTCGGACACCGAGCCGTCCTTCATCGATGCCGACGCCTTGCGCAAGGGGCGGCTGGCGAAACTGCGCGGCTGGATGCGCGAGGCGGGCTATGGCGGCGTCGTTTTGTTCGACCCCTACAACCAGCGCTACGCCACCGGCTCGCGCAACATGTTCGGCTATTTCCTGCGCAACTCGACGCGGTATTTCTTCATCCCCACCGACGGGCCGATCGTGCTGTTCGAGTACCCGCAGAGCTACCATGTCTCGATGGTGCTCGACACGATCGACGAGGCGCGGTCGTCCAAGCTGGTGTGGTCTTCGGTGTCGGGCCGTGACGACGAGACCGCCGGTCCCTTCGCCGACGAGATCGCCGAGCTTTTGAAGAAGCACGGCGGCGGCTCGATGAAGCTCGGGCTCGACCGCTGCAGCCATTTGCAGGCGCTGGCGCTGGAAAAGCGCAGCTGCGAGGTCAAGGATTGCCAGGGCGAGATTTTGGCGGTGCGCGCGGTCAAGACGCCTGAGGAGGTCAAATGCCTGCAGGTGTCGATGGCCGGCGCGGAAGCCGCTGTTTATGCGGTGCGCGAGGCGATAAAACCCGGCGTCTCCGAAAATGAGCTGTTCGCCATCATGTATGGCGAGGTGATCCGCCAGGGCGGCGAGTTCATCGAGACGCGGCTCCTCACCTCGGGACAGCGCACCAATCCGTGGTTCAACGAGGCCAGCGGCCGCAAGATCCGGCCGGGCGAGCTTCTGGCGCTCGATACCGATACGATCGGCTGCTATGGCTATTATTCCGATTTTTCGCGCACCTTCCGCTGCGGGCCGGGCAAGCCGACCGGCTATCAGAAATCGCTCTACCGCATGGCGCACGACCAGGTTCAGCACAACATTTCGATTGTCAAACCTGGCATGGCGTTTCGCGAGATCGCCGAAAGAGCGTGGAAAATCCCGGACCGTTTCGTCGACCAGCGCTATACCTCGGTGATGCATGGCGTCGGCATGCATGGCGAGACGCCGTTCATCGCGCATGCCATGGACTATGAGACCTATGGCCGCGACGGTGTTGTCGTGCCCGGCATGGTGGTGAGCGTGGAAAGCTATATCGGCGAGAAAGGTGGCCGCGAGGGCGTCAAGCTGGAGGACGAAATCCTGATCACCGACACCGGCACCGAGCTTCTGTCGCGCTTTCCCTACGAGGATGAGTTTCTGGAGAAACAGGTTTGATGGTCGTTTCGCATCCCTTGGCAACCAGCGCGAACGCCAATCCCGTCGTCATCCTAGGGCGAAGCAAGGAGCGCAGCGACGCGGCGCAGACCCTAGGATCCATGCCGGGACTCATCCGCGCCGCAACGGTGCAAGTTCTGCTCCGCCGCACCCCACGGCCAACCTCACGGAATGGATCCTCGGGTCTTCGCGACGGAGCTTCGCTCCTGCTTCGCCCGTGGATGACGAAGGTGGGGAGGCACCCGCTAATCGCCACCGTTTGCGTCGACACGACCCGAGCGGCGTTGGCGACGACAGGCATAGGCCCATCCGCATGAAAAGCCCCATCTCGATCAAACGCGGCGCGGTCGCCGCGGCGTTCATCGACCTCCAGGAAGAGCATCGGCAGGACAAGCGCTATCTGGTCGAAGGTTATGGCGAGGTGCTGGCCAACGTCCAGCGCCTGCAGGCGGCGGCGCGGCGCAACTTCGTGCCGCTTTGCCACTGGGCCTATATCGTCGATGCCGCCAAGGCGCATCCCTTCCATCCGCTCGACGCCGACGGCAAGTCCGCCTTTTCCGACAAGAGCGATCCTCTGACGGAAATCTGCCCGGAAGTGGCGCCCGCGGCCGGCGAGACGATGCTGGTCAAGACGCAGGCCAGCGCCTTCGGCGCCGGGCCTGCCGCAACCGAACTCAAGGCGCGCGGCATCGAATGGCTGATCGTCGCCGGCGTCTGGACCGAGGCCTGCATCGACGCCACCGTGAAGGACGCGGTGGCATCCGGCTTTCGCGTGCTTCTGGTCAAGGATGCCTGCGGCAGCGGCAGTGCCGCCATGCACCAGACCGCCATCCTCAACCTTGCCAACCGGCTCTATGGCGGCGCCGTCACCAACACGATAGACGCGTGCCGGCTGATGGCGGGCGACACCATCGATGCATGGCAGGTCGAAGGCTCGGTACCGCTGCGCTTCACCTTTGAAAACGCCGAACGGCTCTACGGCGAGCTCTGAGAGATGGGCACGGTCCACAAGCTCAAGACCGCCAGGCGGGGGAAATACGCCACCCTGCTCGATCCGGCGCTGTGGGAGTATATCGACCTGGTCAATGACTGGTTCCCGCCAGAAATCGCCGAACTTCCGATCGCCGAGCAAAGGTCGGTCTATGATGCGATGTGCCGCGCCTTCCATCAGGGTTATCCCAAAGGGGTTTCGGCCAGCGGCGGCATCATCGCCGCCGATGCAGGGCACGCCATCCCGATCCGCTACTATCGGATGGCGGGCAAGCCCGTGCGCGCCGTCATCGTCTACTATCATGGCGGCGGCTTTGTGCTTGGCGGGCTCGACAGCCATGACGACATCTGCGCCGAGATCTGCGCCGGCACCGGTTTCGACGTTGTCTCGGCCGACTACCGGTTGGCGCCGGAACATCCCCACCCGGCCGCCTTCGACGACGCGCTGACCGTGTTCGAATGGGCGGCGGTGACAACGGACCTGCCGATCGTGCTCGTCGGCGAAAGCGCCGGCGGCAACCTTGCCGCCGCGGTCGCGCACGCGTCTCGCCGCCACCTGCGCCGGGCGGCCGGCCAGGTGCTGATCTATCCCGGCCTCGGCGGCGACGAGAGTGCCGGCTCCTATGTCGAACATGCCGAGGCACCGTTGCTGACGCTGCGCGACATCGCGTTCTACCGCACCATTCGCGCTGCCCCGGCACAGTCGCCCGACGACCCGACTTTTTCTCCGCTGAAAGACAACGACTTCTCCGGCCTGCCGCCGACTGTCATCATCACTGCCCAGTGCGATCCGCTGTCGTCGGACGGCGAGACCTATCGCGACCGCGTCGTTGCCGCCGGCGGCCGCGCCTGGTGGTATGAGGAGCCGCGGCTGGTGCACAGTTTTCTGCGCGCCCGCAAAAGTGTTCCGCGCGCCGGCGAGGCGTTCGTGTGCACGCTTGCAGCCATCGCCGCCGTCGCCGTGCTCGGCAAGAACGACTGGCCATATTGAGGCGGCGAAGCGCTGATCTCCCCCTCATGGGGGTTGAGGAGTGGTCCGCGTAGCGGATGGAAAGCCAATTGCTTGGCTTTCCGAACGACGAAAGCCGGCAGGCCAGAGGGGGGCGCGAAGGATCGCGGCCCTTCAGTATCCTAAATCAACGCAACGATTATCTGTGAAGATACTCCAGTCGGCAGACGGGATGGCGGGACAGCGCCCCCCTCTGTCCTGCCGGACATCTCCCCCACAAGGGGGGAGATTGGCCGTCTACCTCTGCGGAGTGGCGCACAAGAATTGCGGAAATGAGAACATTTCCCGGGATCGGCCCGCTTTATCATCACCTGCTCAGGCAACGGCGCCCGATGATCGCATCCGCCCCCCAGCGGAGGCGGACCGTCGGGGCGCCCGACAAAAGAGGGAACAACGATGAAATTCATGCTGACCGACCGCAATTTGCACCCGCAGGCGAAGCCCGTTGCCGATGATTTCAGGAAAGGCGGCGTCAACCGGCGCGAATATCTCGCCATCATGGCCGGCTTCGGCGTCAGCGCCGCCGGCGCGCTGGCGCTGGGCGGCCTTTCCCCTTCGCCTGCCCGGGCCGAAGAGCCGAAACGCGGCGGCACCTTGCGCGTCGCCATGAACGTCAAGGGCTTCAAGGATCCACGTACTTTCGACGGCGTCGAAATGTCCAATGTAGCGCGCCATTGCAACGAATATTTGGTGCGCTGGAACCGCGACTTCACCTTCGAGCCGTGGCTGCTCGAAAGCTGGGAAACCAGCGACGACGCCAAGACGCTGACGCTTCATGTGCGCAAGGGCATCGCCTGGTCGAATGGCGACGCCTTCAACGCCGATGACGTCATCCACAATCTCAGCCGCTGGTGCGATGCTTCCGTCGCCGGCAATTCGGTCGCCGCACGCATGGGCGCGCTGGTCAATGCCGACACCAAGAAGCCGGTCGATGGCGGCATCCAGAAGGTCGACGACTTCACCGTAAAGCTCAATCTGCCGAAACCCGACATTTCGCTGATCGCCGGCATGGCCGACTATCCCGCGCTGATCATGCACCGCTCCTATGAGGGCGGCGACGACCCGATGAAGGCGCTGGCGATCACCACCGGCCCCTGCGAACTCGTCAGCTGGAAAGCCGAGACCAGTGCGGAGGTGAAGCGCAAGGACAAGCCCTGGTGGAAGGGCGACTTCTACCTCGACGGCATCAAATGGGTCGATTACGGCTCCGACCCCAACGCCATGCTGTCGGCGTTCGAATCCGGCGAAATCGACACCGACCACGAGACCGCGTCCGACGCCGTGTCGCAGACCGAGCAAATGGGCTTGTTGAATTCCGAGATCGCCACCGGCTCGACTATCGTTGCCCGCTTCAATGTCGGCAACGCGCCCTATGACGACGTCAAGGTGCGCCGCGCCGCCCAGCTTGCGGTCGACAATTCGGCCGTGCTGGCGCTCGGCCTCGGCGGCCGCGGGAAGCCTGCCGACAATCACCATGTCGGCCCGATGCACCCGGAATTTGCCGATATCGGCCCGGCCAAGCGCGACACGGAACAGGCCAAGAAATTACTCGCCGAGGCCGGCAAGACGGACCACGAATTCGAGCTGATCTCGGTCGACGTCGAATGGCAAAAGAGCACCGGCGATGCGATCGCCGCGCAGATGCGTGAGGCCGGCCTGAAGATCAAGCGAACCGTGCTGCCCGCCGCGACCTTCTGGAACGACTGGAGCAAATACCCCTTCTCCACAACCGAATGGCTGGGCCGCCCGCTCGGCGTCCAGGTGTTGGCGCTCGCCTACAAATCGGGCGCCGCCTGGAACGAAAGCGCCTATGCCGACAAGGAATTCGACACGCTTCTCGACAAGGCGCTGGCAACGCCGGACGCCGCCCAGCGCAAGGAGATCATGGCCAGGGTCGAGCAGAATCTGCGCGATGCCGGCATCATCATCCAGCCCTACTGGCGCTCGGTCTACCGCACCTATCGCAAAGGCGTGCAGGGCTGCGAACAGCACCAGTCGCTGGAGCAGCATTTTGAGAAGGTGTGGCTGGAGGGGTGATCCTTTCCAGAACGAAAACGGCTGGGGGTTCGGAGGACCACGCCAGCCGAATGCCATTTGCCATGCGCAAGAATTTTGGCACAGATTGCGCCTGACCGACTCTCGGCTCAGAGCGAATCAGGCATGGATCATTTCGACCTCGGCACCTATCGCCACCCCATTCCACCACCTCGGCCGAGACGCAGCGCTGGTTCGATATCGGGCTGAACTGGTGCTACGGCTTCAACCATGAGGAAGGCATAAAGTGCTTCGAGAAGGCGCTGGAGACAGATCCTGATTGCGCCTTCGTGCATTGGGGCATCGCCTATGCCGCCGGGCCTTTTTATAACCTCACCTGGAAGGAGCACGGACGAGCGTGCAGGCGAAACACGCTTGTTGTCACTGAGATCCCGCCGTCCGACCAGCCGAGTCAGCTTTCGCCTCCTACGAGAAAATCTCCGCCAGTTCGTCGACGCTGGTGCCTTCCTTGACCTGGCGCAGTTCGACATAGGTGACGGCAATGGTCACCGACAGCATCGTCGAAAAGATCGTCGACACCAGAGTGCTGCCGAGCGCTCCGACCAGGACACCGACGCCGGTAATGCCGCCGGTGGTGGCGACCGCCAGTCCGAAAAACAAAGTGAACACCGCCTGGATGAGCATCGCCGCCACGCCAATGATCAGCAGCAGCCAGAATATCGACCAGCGGCTGCCCTTGGTCAGGGCACGGCTACGCGATATCGAGCCGAATACGCCAAGCCGCTCCTGAACCGCAATGGGCACGGAAACCGACACGGAAATCAGCCACATAAAAGCTGGGATCAACGCCAGGGCAAGCCCGATCAGCCAGCCGATAGGGGGGATGACCCAGGCGATGAAAACCATCACAAAAACAGCCACCACCACAGTGACAATGACCAGAATGCCTATGCCCAGCGTGGGCAAGAAGCTGCGCAATGCTATCTGGATGCAGTCGCCGATGACCGGCCGCTTGCCGTTCAAATCCTCGATCGCCGCCCTGACAAGCGCCGCTTGCACCAACAAGGCCAGCACGAAAATGATCAAGGAAGCGATTATCGACAAGGCCGAGTAGTCTCCCATGGCCGACGTTTCGAAAGCGGCGGCGTTCCCGGCGCTGTCGACGTTCACAGATGTAGCCGCCCGGGACAGGTTCCAGAGGTTGTACAGCAGTGCGGGCAGTGTCGAGAAAAGTCCGACAACCACAGCAAGGAAACCCAGATTGCGGCCAATAACCGCGAAGCTGTTGCTGAAGACCCTGCCGATGCGGAATTTTTCCGGTCGGTCCTGCGCCAGTGACGTCACGATGCCTCCTGCCCTGGCACCCGCCTTGACCTGACCGGGTCAAGGCGGTGCAAACCCGTCGGCTTACGAGAAAATCTCGGCCAGTTCGTCGATGCTGGTGCCTTCCCTGACCTGGCGCAGCTCGACATAGCTGACGGCGGCGGCGACCGACAGCAACATCGACATCACGCTCTGCACCAGTGCCGCCACGACAGTAGCGACAATGTCGTGAAACAGGTAGACAAACACGCCCACCGCGCCCTGGATGACCATGCCGATGATGATCAGGACAAGGAACAAGCCGAAGAGCGACCAGCGGCTGCCCTTGGTCAGGGCGCGGCTGCGCGACATCGAGCCGAACACGCCGAGCCGCTCCTGGATCTGAACCGGTATCGCAACCGACCAGCCCAGCCACAAGATGATGCCGGGCACCAGCAACGCAAGCGCGGCTAGGCCTGCGCCCAGGCCGACGAGCAGGCCGATCGCCAATGTCGGCAGAAAATATCGGATGGCTATCTGCAGGCAATCGCCCAAGGTCGGCCGCTTGCCGTTCAAATCCTCGATTGTGGCTCGCACGAGCGCCGACTGCAGCACCAATACGAAAAGGGAGGCAATGAAACTGGCCGGGAGCGTCACCCAAATGTTGCTAAACACCAGGGCGGGGTCGGCCGCAGCGCCGGGATTGGCCGTTAGGAGCGCCTGCATGCGCGATTCGGTCCATAGCCGAAGAATAACTGCCGGCACCCCCGCAAACAGCACCGAAAGCCCCACGAAAAGTACGACGTTGCGGCCGATGACGGAGAAGCTGTTGTTGAAGACCCTGCCGATCTGAAATTTCTCAGGCCGTGCAAATGTTGCCGAAGTCATGATGCGCCCCCTGTTCCACCGCCGAATATTGTCCGGCAGCCGCAGTAGTAAATTTGCCAAGATTAACGACTGGCGTCTAGCCCACTTGCAAAAGTTACGCTGCATTGCCAGTGTCGGCTCGGGGACCGCAGGTTCATGGGGGCGAGAAGGTGACTGCTGCACAGCCGGACGCTGCGCAAGCCGAATGGCTGGCCAAACTGCACAAGCAGTTGCTGTCGGACGATTCGATCCAGTTCGACCTGCCGGCCTTCAGGCCGCCGGAGACGCCGGAGTGGCTGAAGCCGCTGGGCGAGTTCCTCAAGTGGCTCGGCCCCTATATGATCTACCTGTTCTGGGGAGCGGTGATCACAGGTGCCGCCATCATCCTCATGCTGATTTTCCTTGAGGTGAAAGGCGTCGCCTGGCGCCTGCCCTGGTGGCGCAAAAAGAGCGTGACCGAGGCGGAAGCGACATGGCACCCCGACGTTGGCGCCGCGCAGGTCCTGCTGTCGGAAGCCGATGCGCTCGCCGCCCGGGGCGAGTATGACGAGGCGGTGCATCTCCTGCTGCGCCGCAGCGTTGCCGACATTGCCGGCCGCCTGCCCGACTTCCTGCGCCCGTCGCTGACCGCGCGCGATATCGCGGGAGCGGCGTCGCTGCCAACGCGGGCGCGTGGCGCCTTTACCCAGATCGCGCGCATCGTCGAGGCCGCTCTGTTCGCGCGCCGGCCGGTCGGGCCCGAGGGCTGGCAGGAGGCGCGCAGCGCCTATGAGCGATTCGTCTTCAGGGATGCCTGGACGTGAGCGACGCGACAGCCGACATCGCCCAGCAGGAACCGTTCAGCCGAAGGACGCTGTTCTGGGGCATTTTCGCCAGCCTGCTCGCGGCAGCGGGCTTCTTCCTTTTGTCCACCTATGCGCCCGACTTTCGCCAGCCGAGCGTCGGTGGCGCAACCCCACTGTCGAAGAGCGGCATCGGCTATGCCGGCTTGGCGGAATGGCTGAAGCTGACCGGCGAGCCGCCGGATATGGCGCGGTCCGACAGCGATCTTGAGATCGACACGGCGCTGCTGATCGTCACCATTTCGCCTGACAGCAACCCAGATGCGCTCGCCAACATCATCAAGCTTCGCAAGGGCATGCATACGCTGTTCGTGCTGCCCAAATGGGCGACCTTGCCGCTGTTCCAGCACGAGGGCTGGGAGATGAAGATCCAGCGACTGCCGGATGTGGTGGTCAACGACTGGCTCGGCCGCATCGCCAAGGCCAAGCTCGGCGAAGGTGAGACCACGGTCAAGCAACTCGACGTCTCAGGGCAAATGGTCAGCGTTCCCGACCAGTTGCAATGGGTGGCCGACGAACACCCGCTGATTGCCGCCGGCAACGGCAAGGCCGTGCTGACCGAGGTCGAAGACGAGCGGTTCTACATTCTGACGGACCCCGATCTCATCAACAACGCTGGCTTGAAAGATCCCGACAAGGCGGCGGCGGCGCTCAAGCTGATCGAGCTCCTCCAGCCCGAAGAGGGTGCCGTCATGTTCGACCTGACGCTGCATGGCGTCGGGCGAAAATACGATCTCGCCAAGCTTCTGGTTGAACCGCCTTTCCTGGCGCTGACGCTGACCATCCTGGCGGCCGCGGCACTTGCCTTCCTGCATGGCCTTGGCCGGTTCGGGCCGCCACGGGCCGATCAGCGCGCCATCGCCTTCGGCAAACGCGCGCTGGTCGACACCACGGCGATGCTGTTGCGCCGCGCCGGCCGGCTGGAGGAACTGGGCGACCGCTATGGAGCACTGGCACGCGTGCGCGCCGGCGCGCTGCTCGGCGCGCCGCACGGTTTGCAGGGCGAAGCGCTCGACCGCTGGCTCGATTCCCGCGACAAGGACGAAGCCGGCGGTTTCACGACCCGCCTGCAAGCTGCGAACGCGGCAAAGACCCTGACACAAATGCATGATGCAGCCGAAAAGCTGCACGACTGGACGGCAAGGAGGCTCGGTGAACGTCGATGATGTGAAGGCCCTGGCGACACAGATCAGGGAAGAGGTGGCCAAGGCCATCACCGGGCAACACGATACGGTCGATCTGATGCTCACGGCATTGTTCGCCGGCGGGCATATATTGCTCGAAGGACCACCGGGAACGGCCAAGACGATGACGGCGCGCTGCTTTGCCCAGGCGCTGGGCGTCGCCTATGGCCGCATCCAGTTCACACCCGACCTGATGCCCGGCGATATCGTCGGTTCCAACATCTACAATTTCCAGACCGGGCAATTCACGCTGACGCGCGGCCCGATCTTCTGCGACCTTTTGCTCGCCGACGAGATCAACCGCACGCCGCCCAAGACCCAGGCTGCCCTTTTGGAGGCGATGCAGGAGCATGCCGTCACCTTCGACGGCACCACTCATGCGCTCGGCCCGAACTTCATGGTGGTGGCGACGCAGAACCCTATCGAACATCAGGGCGTCTATCCTCTGCCCGAAGCCCAGCTCGACCGTTTCCTGTTCAAGCACCGGGTGAGCTACCCCGGCGCGCAAGAGGAAAAGGCGATCATCATCCACCATGGCGGCGGCACCGCCTCGCACGATATCAAGCAATACGGCATCACCGCCCAGGCCGACTGCAAGACGCTGGAAAAGGCGTTGGCGACCGTCGGCGGGGTCACGCTTGTCGACGACGTCGTGGACTATATCGCAAGGCTGGTGCGGGCCACGCGCGCCAGCCCCGATCTGGAAGTCGGCGCCAGCCCGCGTGCGGGCGCCATGCTGGCGAGAGCCGCACGCGCCCGGGCAGCGCTCGACGGGCGCGCCTATGTCATCCCCGACGACGTCAAGGCGCTTGCCGTGCCGGCGCTGCGCCATCGCGTTATCCTGTCGCCGGCGGCGCAGATCGACGGCCGCCTGGTCGAACAGATCGTGACCGACCTTGTAGACCAGACGGAAGCGCCACGTTGATTTATCCGAGCGGCCGGGCAGTCTGGGCAGGTGCGGCCGGTGCAATACCGGCCTTCCTGATCGCGCTCGCGCTGCCGTCGCTGTGGTATCTCGGCCTGTTGTGGATCTGCGCGCTGCTTGCTTTCCTGGCCGTGGACGCGGCCGCCGGGCGCGGACGGGCTTCTCTGAACGCCAGCATCCACGCCCCGCCGCAGGTCAGCGTCGGCGGCCAGCTCACCGTCAATGTCACCGCCAGGCTCGGCGGACGGCCGCGCGCCGTGCAGGCGCGTCTTGGCCATGACGAGCGGCTGCAACCGCTGGGCGGCACCGGCGGCGCATCGACCGCCGAGGCCGGCAGCGCATCGCTCGATCTCAGATTTCAGGCGCTGCGGCGCGGCATTGCCAGGTTCGATCGCCTGTGGGTGCGCTGGCGCGGGCCGTTCGGGCTGGTCTGGAACCAGGTGGTTCTGCCGATGGACGGCAAGGTGGCGGTGCTGCCCAACGTCAGCAGCGCCCGCGACGAGGCGATCACGCTTCTGCAGCGCCAGGCGCTGCCCGACGGACATGCGCAGCGCCGCGCCGGCCAGGGCCGCGAATTCGAGGCGCTCAAGGACTACCAGCCCGGCATGGGCCGGCGCATGATCGACTGGAAGCGCAGCGCCCGCCACGGCAGGCTTCTGGCGCGCGAATTCCGTATTGAGGAGAACAACAACATCGTGCTGGCCATCGATAGCGGCCGGCTGATGTGCGAGCCCGTCGACGGCGTGCCGAAGGTCGACCGCGCGGTCACCGCCGCCTTGCTGTCGGCGTTCATTGCGCTGAAGGGCGGCGACATGGTCTCCCTGTTCGGCTTCGATGCGCGGCCGCGCGTCTCCAGCGGCGCCGTGCGCGGCTCCGCCAGCTTCGCCATGATCCAGAAGCGGGCGGCGGAGATCGACTATTCCACCGAAGAGACCAATTTCACCCTGGCGCTGACGACCCTTGCAGCAAAGCTCGACCGGCGTTCGCTGGTGATCATCTTCACCGACTTCGTCGATCCGATCAGCGCCGAACTGATGCTGCGCACCGTCGGTCGGCTCACCGAACGGCATCTGGTGCTGTTCATGATGATGAAGGATGTCGAACTGGAGACACTGGCCGACATGCCGCCGGACGCACCGGAGGATGTGGCGCGCTCGGTCGTCGCCGGCGGGCTGCTGCGCGAAAGGCAGGTCGTCATCGGCAGGCTCAGGCTGCTCGGCGCGCATGTCATCGAAGCCGACCATCAGAGGCTCGGACCGGCGCTGGTCGAGCGCTATCTCGAGCTAAAGCGGGAGGATCTGTTGTGAACGCGCTGGTCGGCAAGGATGCGGTGCGCCAGTCGCTGGCGAGCTTCCGTTCGGAGCGCGAGGCCGACTGGAAGGCGTTCGAGGCGCTGCTTGCCCGGGTCGAGAAACGTGCGCCGCGCACGCTGTCGGAAGACGAGCTTTTGTCGCTGCCGCTGCTCTACCGCTCGGCGCTGTCCTCGCTTTCGGTGGCGCGGGCGACGTCGCTCGACAATGCGCTGGTCAGCTATCTCGAAGCGCTGTGCCTGCGCGGCTACTTCTACCTCTATGGCGCACGTCGCGGCTTGCGGCAGCGCATCGGCGACTTCTTCCTGCATGACTGGCCGCATGCCATTCGCGATTTGTGGCGCGAGACCTTGCTGTCGGTCGTCCTGACCTTTGTCGGCGCCGGCGCCGGCTACTGGCTGGTGGCGAAGGACAAGGGCTGGTTCGACGCCATCATTCCGCCGAGCCTGGCCGGCGGGCGCAACCCGGATGCCTCGGCCGAAGTCCTGCGACAGGTGCTTTATGACGGCGCCGACAGCAATTTCCTGTCGGGCTTCGCCGCCTATCTGTTCACGCACAATGTCCAGGTGGCGATCCTGGCCTTCGCGCTGGGCTTTGCCTTCGCGGTGCCTAGCGTGCTCTTGATCCTGATGAATGGCTGCCTGCTTGGCGCGATGTTCCAGATCTACGTCGCCAAGGGGCTCGGGCTGGAGCTGGGCGGCTGGCTGTCCATCCACGGCACCACCGAGATGTTCGCGATCGCCTTGGCGGGCGCCGCCGGCATGCGCATCGGCACGCGCATCGCCTTCCCCGGCGAACTGACGCGGATGACGGCGGCAGCCGATGCCGGGCGCGTGGCCGCAACCACCATGGTCGGGGTGACGATCATGCTTTTGTTTGCCGGCCTGCTCGAAGGCATCGGCAGGCAGGTGATCACCAGCGACGTGACACGCTACGCCATTGGCGGCGTCATGCTGACGCTGTGGCTTTGCTATTTCTATGTGTTCAGGGTGGTGCGGCATGGCAACCGCTAGGCGTGCTGCCGTCTCGACAATACGGCCGCTGGTCACGCCGGAAGGCGTCGATCTCCGGATCAAGCTCGCCGATGCCGGCACCCGCGCCGCCGCCTTCCTGCTCGACTTTGTCATCATCATCGTCACGGCGATCGTGATCTCGATCGTTGCACTGTTCGGGCTGGCCGGCCTCAAAGGCGAAGGCGCGCAGCCGCTGTTCATCGTCTGGATCATCCTGATCTTCTTCCTGCGCAACGCATATTTCATCGTCTTCGAAGCCGGCCGCCGCGCCGCCACACCCGGCAAACGGATGCTCGGCATCCGGGTGGCATCGCGCAGCGGCGCCGGCCTGTCGATCGATCAGGTCATTGCCCGCAACCTGATGCGCGAGATCGAGATCTTCCTGCCGCTGTCGATCATCCTAGGCCGCAGCCAGATGGGGCTCGCCGACACGCTGTCGACGATCTTCGGGCTGGTGTGGACGCTGCTGTTTGCGCTCTTCCCGCTGTTCAACCGCGACCGCATGCGCATCGGCGACCTGTTGGCCGGAACCTGGGTGGTGGAGGCGCCCAAGCTGGCGCTGGTCGAAGACCTGTCGCGACGCCAGGATACCACCACCCGCGCCTTCCGCTTCACCCAGGCGCAGCTCGATGCCTATGGCATCGCCGAACTGCACAAGCTGGAAGAGGTGCTCCGCCGCGACGACTATTTCGCGCTGAAAGCCGTGGCCGAGACGATCGGGCGCAAGATCGGCATGACGATCGAGCCGGTCGATTCCAGGGCCTTCCTCACCGCCTATTATGGCGAGCTGCGGGCACAGCTTGAGCGCAAGCTTTTGCTGGGGACGCGTAAGGCGGATAAGTACCAGCGGTAGAAAGAGGGACCCACCGCTGCGATGGTGACTCCAACCGTCGGCGCCGCCCCTCATGCCCTGCCGGGCATTTCTCCCCGTATAGTGACGGGGAGAAAGAGGCTGTTACGAGGATTTCGCCAGCTCGTCAGAATGAGCGCCAAGGTTGCGGTCAGTGTCCAGCCGATAGATGGGTAACACTTTGAACCGGATACATAGGTGACACTTCTCTCCCCCTATGCGTCCGCCGCAGCGCCAAGC